>NZ_JBJGYX010000036.1:0-45204 GCF_054050195.1 Geodermatophilus sp. SYSU D00710 | reverse complement strand
GTGGCCGGCCCGCGGGGGGGGGCGGGCGGGGGGGGGGGGGGGGGGGGCAACTGGGGGGGCCGTGTGGGGGGGCCCCCCCCCCCCCCCCCCCCCGGGGCGGGCGCCCCCGCTGCGGTGAGGGAGGACGTCGACCGAGTGCCTCAGGACGTCAGCAGGGAGTCGCAGACGTCGACCAGCCGCTGCCGCAGCGGGGCGGCGCGGTGGGCGAACCCGCGCTGCGCCGCCACGTACTCCGCCTTGCCCTCGGGCGTCTCGATCCGCACCGGTGCGTACCCGCGGTCGGCGAGGTCGTACGGCGAGGCCTGCATGTCGAGCTCGCGCACCTCGACGGCGAGCGCGAAGCAGTCGGCCACCAGCTCCCCGGGCACCGCGGGGGAGAGCTTGTACGCCCACTTGTAGAGGTCCCTGCACATGCACAACGCATACAACTGACAAAATGGCGGGCAGAACGGGGGAGGTGGGGGACCTTTCAGCCCTCGAAAGCTTGCCCATCCCCGCCCCTGACAGCACGGTCAGCATGGCCCTCGACCTTGCCGGGTGTCCGTGGTGCCGGCGTCGTCCTCGGCCACCCGAGAGGCCAGAGGGTGGGGGTGTGACCCCTTCGACCCCTCGATTCGGACCGCCTCGTGATAGCAGCAGGGGAACTGCCACGGTTACAAGATCGATGGGCGGACCTGACGCTAGCGCATCAGGCGGGTTGATCTGCGGCTTCGCTGCCGAGATCAGCGACGCAAGGAGGTGGAACTTGCCGCCGCGCGGCCACCGCGGATCCACTCGGCGCGGACCACGGTAGGCGAGGCTAGAGGGCCTTAGCCTTGCGCCTAGTAGGGGGCCTTTACGCGCGAGACAGGTGTAAGGCCATAGAACAGCTCGGCGACGACAAGCTCGAAGACGGCTTGGGGGCATCTACGCCTCGGAGCGCCTTACCGTTAAGTCCGAGCGAGACCAGTCCACTGCCGCAGAGGTCCTACTCGTAGGGCTAGATGTCGGCCAGCGTCTTGATGGTGCCGGCCGACATCAACGGCTAGCTGACTCGCCGCCGCAGCCAGTAGACGGCCTCGGACCGGCCTCCAGGGCGGACGTACGTTTCCGTCCCCACCAGATGCCACCCCTCGGCCCCGTAGCGGTTCATTACCCGAAGGAGGTCGCGCGGACCGAAATACTTCGCGACGTCCTCGGCATGGCTGTCGGCCGTGTGGACGTACAGCCACTGCTCAGGCGGCAGGTCCCCCGCCTCGTCCACCGCCTGAAGTGCCATGTGCTCCCATTGCTCTTCAGCCATGCGGTCAACCTAAGCAGGCGGCCATGCCAACGGTTGCCGCCTGCAGTTGCTACCTCCACCACAAGTAGAGGGCCTTACGGGCTACCCGCTCAGGGCCGTCCGGGCTGGTCCGCCACCGGACGGTGAGTATTTGATCTCGCCCATACCTACCCATAGGCAGCCTTTCGACGGCGTGATCGCCGGGGTGCACGACCTCTGCAGCGTTGACGTGCTGACGCTGTCCGCTCGCGGACTGAAGATCGACTTTGACATCGCGTGCGACCCTCTCGCCCCTGTTGGTCAGGTTGGCATCGCCGGCCACGGCGGCGGCCGTAAACTGCCACCTCACGGCGCGTTCCTCCTCGGCCTCCTGCTCGCGACGCTCTGCCCGCTCGGCAACGGCCGCTGACCGGTCAGCGGCCGTTGCCGATGTCTCGGCCGCCTTTGTGGCGCGGCGGCTGTAGATGAGGGCGACGCCGGAGGCGATCAAGGCCAGCCCGGCGAGGACGACGGCGATCCAGTCTGTCACGTTGCCGAGATAAGCACGAAGTTGTGGCGACTTGGCGCGCAGCGCTACCGCGCCGCGACATGCTGTCAACCCGCGCAGTACCGGCTTGGCGCCAGCTGCGGTGGCCCGTAGCCCCAGGAGGGCACCCTGCGTCGCGCCAGTTGCGCCGGTCGAGCCGGTGACGTGCATCCCCCGAGCCACTCAACCTCCTGGGAGTCCCCAAGATCACGCTCACCTTCACCGCTGGCGTCGGCGGGCTGCTGCCCGACGCCGACGGCTTGGTGATCGTTTCTCAGTTCCGGAGGCCCGCTCGAATGCCTCCGATGCCGAGCGCGTCGAGGCTCGAGGGCCGCAGTGACGACCGAGCGGCGTCATCCGCACGGACTACGCGCGCGGCGCTGCCCGCGCGTCGCGCCGTCCTGCTGCGAGCAGGTGGGAGGTGCGATGGTCCTACTGCACAGGGATGCCTGGCGAGCTTAACCGGCGCGGGGAGCCCATCTTGGCGCCGTACGTGGCGACGATTAATCACCCCGCGAGCGCGTAGAGTGGACGACTACTCGGCCGGCGCAGGTCCTGACCGACCATCCGCCGGTCAGCTCAGGCAGCAATCTACACACCAGCCTGGACTCCGGCGTAGCTATGGATATGGCACGGTGAGCGGACATGAGTATTGGAAGAAGTGCCGTCACGCAGGCGACCGCTGCAGTATTTGTAGGTGGTACGCGTAAAGGCTCGGCGGTCCTGGTGGACAGGCGCCACCTCATCACCGCCCGACATGTCCTTGCCCAACGAGTCAACTCCAGCGATGGCAAGCAACCTGCCGAGCGCATCGAAGTTGCATTTCCCGCCACTGGGAGCTCATCAGCGACTCGAGTGCCCGCGTCGGTCATCGACCTTGATGGTGACCAGACGGTCGAAGCGGACTTTGCGGTCCTGGACCTCGGAGAGAATCCACCTCAATGGTTGCCGTCACCCGTGGAGATTTGGCCTAGTGCGCGGCTGCCAGATCTTGTGGAGGCTTTCGGTTTTCCGCGCAGCGAGCAGCGCCTAAATGGCTGGTGGCGCAAATTTAGAGTCGCTGGTCCCACTGCCGGCGGCACAGTGCAGCTTGACTGGGCAGGCGAAGGTGGATCCCTTCCGGGGTTCTCCGGCGGGCCAGTCATAGATGCGGAAACTTTCAGGGTCATTGGCATCGTTGTAGAGGGGTCAGAGACAGCACGATTTGATCGGATTCTGCCGGCTTGGGCCATTGGTGAGGTTTGGCCTGAGCTGCCTCGGCCACGTAAGCCAGATACTTGGCCTGCGTGTTCGCAAGGTGACTGCATCGGTATCAAGTGGCCCAATCATGCGTTCTGCCTTGCTCACCTCTCAAGGTTTGAACGAAGTTCGGCGCTTGATGGGCTAAGTTCGGGAGCGGACGTCGACTGCCGGGGAGTGACCTTCACGGCGGACCTATTACAGGAGCTCTTAGATGCACTTAGAGATCCCGAGAGCGGTCGGTCGCGTTTCGGTAGGGCTCTCTTCGTTCAGTCACACTTCGAGCAATCGGCTTCCTTCAGCAATTCCAAGATCCCGGATCCGTCATACCGCCGCCCACAGACCTCCGCAGGCAACGCGGCGACAGCCCACCTGCCAAGCCGGGGAGCGCCGGTCGGTGAGGTGCTCGGTCCGCAGTTCGATGGCGAGGTTTCCTTCAGCCTCGCAATCTTCAGCGACGGCATGTCGTTCGCTGACGCCGTCTTCTGTAGGGGAGCTCTGTTTGACGGCACTCTTTTCTCGGGGCGGGCCGACTTCGAACGCAGCTGTTTCCGCGGGAGGGCTTCGTTCCCCCACGCCGTTTTTGACGGCGACGTCTCGTTCGAGGACAGCGACTTCGCCGAGAATGCGCTGTTTGAGCACGTACGATTCGGTGGTCAGCTGGCATTCTCCGATGTCAAGGTTCATGGTGATACGAGCTTCGCAAGAGCTGTAATCAGTGGAGCTGCGAGCTTCGGCGGCAGTACTTTCGAACACAGCCTGACATTGGATGACGCCATAATCGGCGAACACAGCGAACTGGGACCATGTGAGACGGCGGCGCTCACGTTCAACCGGGCACGAATCGGTGATGGAGTGCTACTCAACTGTCGCGCATCGAAGATTGAGGCGAGACAGGTGTATTGCCCGAAGGAGCTCAACCTTCAGCTCAACGGAGGTGTGTACGTTGACGCCGCCGCAATGCAGTCTGCAGGATTCACTTTCGTTTACCGTGATGGCCTTCTGACGCTAACTGATGCTGTGTTCGAGTCGCCAGCCACTATCGCAGCTCCTGCTGTCAGTGGTGGCGGCGCTGCAGGGCCGGGCACACAGTGGTTATCCGCCCCCAAGTTGTTGGGCCTGGATCGCGTTGAGGCTGCCAATCTGACTCTAGTCGGCCTGGATTTGCGGAGCTGCCGGGTCCTCGACTGCTACAAGCGAGACCAGCTCCGTATTGACGGACCGCCACACTTCGCTGAGGCGGTAGGTCGACTTCAAACCCGACGGCAGGTGCTAGCGGACGAGCATCTGTGGCGAGCAAAGTACAGTAAGCGACCGGAGGATTGGTTTCCGTCGCAGTGCCGCCTGCCAGGCGAGGACGTTCCTTCTAATGTGCCCAAGCACAGAAATGAGCGGGAGGCTCGCCTCCATGCTGCTCGAATTCAGACGGCGTACCGGGACCTACGCAAAGGTCGAGAAGATGCAAAGGATGAGCCAGGCGCCGCGGACTTCTATTACGGTGAGATGGAGATGCGGCGATTCGCTAGTGCGCCACGTAGCGTCGAGCGGGTTCTCCTAACTATTTACTGGGCGATCGGCGGATACGGGCTCCGGGCCACTAGGGCTCTAGCTACGCTGCTGTTAGTGATTGCGCTTGGCGTCGTCGGATTTGCGACCGTTGGTTTCGCTCCGACTCCAAGGATCGAGTATCATCCCATATCGCAGAGTGCAGCCGAGCCGCCAATTTACCGACAGGTCTCCGTTCCAGCCGCCCGGCCAGGCTGGCGAACGGCCCTTGACTACAGCGTCGATAGCGCAACATCCTTGCTTCGGGCCGGCCTGCCTCGACCCCTCACCGGAGTCGGTCGAGTCATTGAGATAGCCCTGCGGCTCTTGGGCCCGCTTCTGCTTGGCCTCGCAGTCCTTGCTCTCCGAGGGCGCTTGAAGCGCTAACGCTTCGAAGTTGTAGCGACTGGGTGTCCGCGGGCGATGTGTGCCGGTGAGTGTCTTCCGAGAGGTTGCCGCGCAGGCTGGGGATTTGCACCTGGTCGATTAAGGGCTCCGTCCCGTGATAGCAGCCCGGATTGCACCACAGTTCCAGGGGCGTTAGGACCCGGGTATGACAGCGCCCCCGGACGGCGTTGTCCGGGCGGTTGCGCCGGGTTAGGCCTGCGTGGTGCTCCTCCGCCTGCGTTAGCGCGGCGACCGCCTCGGCGTGCGCCTGTTCCGCAGCCTCGCGGTCCCGGTGGGCAGCCTCGTACGCGGCGGCAGTGGTGATGGTCGTGGTCTTGCGGGTGGTGGTCACGGGGACCGGTTTCCTGTTCTGCTCCGCCTGATGGTGGAGCTGTTGACGGCATGCCCGAGGTGGCCCCCGGAGGGGGCCTGTTCGGGTCATGGGTGTGTGTTCGCCGGGTGGCCCTCGGGACGAGGGCGCGGACAGTTCCCTGCACTCCTTGTCTCCTAGATCGCCGTTGCCCCTAAAAGACTTAGAGAGGGTTGATGCATAAGCGCAGGTCAAAGGCTTGTAACCATGCACTGAGTGACAACGCAGCTAGCACTGAGTGGCCGCTATCGCCCCGAAATCGTGCAGTGAGTGCAAACTGCTTCAGACTGCAACGGGGCGTCGGTGGCGTTTCGCCCGCCGGTCCGTGTGGTGCTCCCGGCAGGGGACATGCTCGGTTCCCACCCCCCGCCCGCCGGTGATGGCGTGTCCGGGGACGACGAGGCAGCGCGCCCTCGACCCCTCGACCAGCCACCCGTACCGCACGGCGGTCTTGATGGCGCGGGAGACGTCGCTGCTGGTCGGCTCGCGGAGGACGCCGTCCCGATCCACGCTGGTCAACGTCAGGCGCACTTCACCCGGCCCGAACGTCGCATGTCCGTTCCCGAGGTGGTGGCCGAAGGCCAGGCATGCCACGCGCAGCCACAGGGGCAGACCAGGGTTGCCCGCCTTCTCCGCCCACGCGTGCTGGTAGTGGCGCGCCCAGGACTGCTGGGCGGTCACGCGTTCGCCTCCTGTCCCGCGACGTCGGACACCCGCACCCGAGGGGCGCAGGCCAGATCGACCAGCGCGCGCGAGGGCACTTCGGTCCGGGCGAGGATGGTCCACCGCTCCCCCCGGCGTTCCAGGGTGAGGTGCAGGTGCTCCCCGGCGGTGATCGCCACCCGGGTCCCGTTCGGCATGGCCTCCCACTCCTCCAGCGAGGGCGTGGACCACTCCGGGACGGTCGCCCACGTCCGCGTACGGACAGGGCGGGACACGGGTGCCGGCTTGCTCCGCACCACCCGTCGGCGGAAGCGCGAGGCGTCCGGGACGGGGGACGTTGTCGTGGTCGGGGCGCTCACGCGGACACCCCCAGCAGCCCGTAGAACGTGCCCACCCGGGCGGGGCAGCCGAGGACACGGACCAGCGCTGTGGGCTTGCCTCTGCGGGCGCTCACGCGCCCACGCGGGTACTTCCGCCACGCCGGGTGAGACGTCTCCTCGGGGAAGGTGGCGACCAGGGGCCCGCACGCCTCGCATGGCGGGTGCGGCGCACTCGACCAGCCCAGGGCGTGGCCCCACGCGGCGGCGGCGGCGCATGGATCGCACAGGCCGGCGCGGCGGGCGTACGCGTCCCGGCGGCGGTCCCACGCGATGGCCTGTCCCATCGTCTCGGGGCGCTCGGCGCGGGTCAGGTGGTCCGGGTCCGTCAGGATGAACGGGTGGACCGGGGTAGGTGTCAGCTCGGACACGGGTAGTGGCTCCTCGTGCTCTCGCGGACCCCCGGAGGGGTCCGGCGTTGTCAGGGATGACCCCCGACGGCGCACGCGGACAGGGCTACGCGTCGTGATGAGGACACAGCTCCGCCCGCACAGCGACCGCCGGGTCAGTCGTGAGACCGACGCAGGGTCGTGGTGCCGATGGCGGGCGGGTCCGGGTCCTCGGCTTGCTCCCGGGCGCTCGCAAGCCCGTCCCTCGGTTCACTCGGGGACGGCGCTCGCGTCGTGGTGCCGTTAGCAACAAGTGTGCACGGGCGGGCGACCGTATGTCAAGTTTCAGACACGTCCTGTAGTGCCCTCGTGGTGCGACAGGTCTTGTGTTACGCCTCGACGGAGGCCAGGCCGGACGCGTGACGAGGGGTCAGGCGGAGGTGCTGAGGCAGGAAGTGCCGCACGCCTCGGCCACGGGGCAGTAGCTCCACGCGCTCGTACACGGCGGCGATGAGGGTCCGCAGCTCGTCCACGGACATGGGGGCGTTCTCCGGGTCGGGGGTGGTGGGGTCCATCGCCAGGAACGACATGACCACGGCACTGTCGGGGGTCACGGTGCCCGCCAGGTCGCTGGCAGCGTTCACCCGCGCCAGCTCCTCCTCGACTTTGGTCAGACGCGCCCGCAGGCGGTCCGTCGCTGCCCGAAACTGCGCCCGGTCCATCGCCCCGTCGGCGTAGTCCTCGGCAATGCCGTCCAGGCGGGACTGCAGGGTCGACTCTTCCACTCGCAGCTCGCGGGACGCCTCGTCACCCTGCCGACGGAGGGTCTGCCACTCCTCGCGGGACCGGGGGTTATCCAGCTCGCGCGCCAGGAACGTCGTCACGGCGGCATCAGCCTCGACCACGGGAGTAGACACGCACGAGGACGTCCGGCAGACGTACACCGCGTACGCGCCCTCCTGGCCAGCACGCCCACCACGGCGGCCGACCTTGACGGGACCCCCGCACTTCCCGCAGGTGGCGACGCCGGTCAGCAGATTGCGCGGGGCAGCGCCCCCGCCCCCGGTCCGGCGCTCAGGATTGGTCAGGTGGCGCACGGCGGCACGGTAGGTGTCCTCCGAGACGATGCCGTTCCACGCCGCTGCCCCCACCTCCTCGCCGTCGTACACACGGATGCCGGCGTTCCGGGCGTTCAGCAGGACCGGGCGGAGGGTGGTCGCCGTCCATGCCCCACCACGGCAGGTGGTGTGCCCGGCGTCGTTGAGCTGGCGCGCCAGCGAGGGCAGGGACGCGCCGGTCAGCAGGTCGCCGTACACCCGCGCCAGCGCGGTGGCCTCCTCGGCACGGTGCGTGCCGTCCATCTCGAAACCGAACGGACGAGAGGACCACCATGCCCGCCCGTGCTCGGCACGCTGACGGGACGCGAGCTGCTGACGGAGCCCCTTCTGCTCACCCTCGTACTCCGCCCACGCAGTGATGGTCCGTGCGACCGCGCGGCCGGCGGGGGTGCTCAGGTTCAGGTCTCCCGCCTCGACCGTGTAGACGTTGACGTCCAGGTCGATGACCCGCTGAAGCTCCCGGGACAGGCGCACGAGGCGGTCCGTGTGCCACACCACGATGGCCTCGGGGGAGGAGGCCAGCAGCGCCTCGAATGCGGGGCGCTTGCGCCCCGTGGTGGCGCTGACGTCGTTGTCCACGTACACCTCGCGGACGTCCATGCCCAGCTCGGCGCACTTCGCGCGGCACGCCTTCTCCTGCCGGTCCACGCCCAGCGCTTCCCCGGTCTTGTCCAGGGACATGCGGACGTAGATCGACGCGCGAACTGGGCCGGTGCGGGCGGTCTTACGGGAGGTGCGGCGAGCGGGCATAGGTGCATGCTATCTCAACGCACAGTTATCTCTAGGCGTAGACTTACGTCTACCAGGCATGGAACTGGCTGCCCTGCCGCACGGTGGGACGAGGGTTCACCCTCAGCGGCCGACTCAGGGACACCCCCTCGTGCGCCACCGGGCGGCGGGCCCACGGAGTGAGGCGGCTCTCGGGCTTTCCGCTCACCGTGTCGGAGCCTCTCCCCGCGAAGGGGCTAACCGGGTCCCCCATGGGGTCCACGGCACAGATAACGGCCCCCGGTCAGCTACTCAGCGACGACCGGCCCTGGTTCCCTGAGATCCCTGAAAATCGTGCCCGCCGAGACCTGTAGTTCCTCCGCTATCCAGCGGTGAGTCATGCCACGGGCTCAAAGCTCCTTCGCCTGGGCCTGACGCGCCGTGATGCTCGGCCGGGGCGCGACAGGCGCGACGGGGGGCCGCTCATAGAGGCGGTGGCCCAGCTCCTTTAGGTCCCGGCACACCGTGGCGAGGGAGACCTGCAGCGCCTGCGCGATCTGGCGTTGAGTCAGGCCGCGCGCTCGCAACTCCTGCACGCGGGCCTGACGGGCCTGCACATGCGGCGGGGTTTCGGCCGTCTCATCGCCCGGCCTCTCGATCGGCGAGGCGGCCTGCAGTCGCTGCGCTACCGCGACGAGGTCGTCGAACGAGCAGTCGGCGAAGTACTCCGAGCCGCCGAGAAGGCGACCCAGGCGCCGGCCGGCGGCGATCAGCTCCGCCTCGTTCTCGCGATAGTTCAGGTGGAGGTCGGAGAGCCACCACCGCGTCATGGTCCCGCCGAACCGGGCCACGTCCCGCTCGTGGAATGAGGCTCGGGCCTGCGGGGTGTTGGTCTCGCCGACCTTCACCACGCCCAACGAGAACTCGATGACGTAGAGGTACCCGGCGGGGTCGAGGGCGCGCTTGCGGTGAGGCCACTGGGACCAGTGCGGTGTCACGCTCAAATTGCGTCTCCTGCTGCATCAGGGACGGCGGCCGGGGCGCCCAGCCGCCGCAGCTTCTTTGCAGCCATCGAAGCATCGCAGCGGGCCTGTCCCATAGGCCGCCTTCAGGGCGGCTGCTCGACGCGGTGCTGCATACGGCCGGCCTCGATACTTAGGAGGCTGGCGCAGACCTCCGTCAGCCTCCTGCGTAGATCGACGGCTCGACCCGTGAGGACACGCTGACGTTCGACATAGATCGCTCGGCCGTCTGGCGTCTCGATCGGAACGGGAGCCAAGCCGTATGCGGAGACGTCGTAGGGCGACGCCTGCATGTCGAAGGTTCGCAGCTCTCCGGCGAGTTCGAAGCAGTCCAACGCGAGGTCCCCTGGGACAGCCGGCCCCAGCTTCATCGCCCACATGTGGCAGTCCATCGCAGCATGGAGGCAGCCGGGTTGCTCTAGGTCTCGCTAAGACGTCCGGGTCGGCTGTGCGCGGTTGAGGACTGCCGCGGAGGGGGTGAAAAACCGGAAGGCGTCGAAGTGTGTTCAGCGGATGCGATATCCCTCAACAACCGCGTCCGTACCGACCTGTCCCAGCCGCAGGGGGAGGGCGTGTCGGTGTCCGTTCTGGCGGTAAACCATCGCCCACTCGTGAAGGCCAAAGCATCCCAACTGCGCCGGTCGGGATGCCGTGGCGCTCAGCAGGTCGTGGATGAAGTGCACCGTCCTCGCTCTGTCCCGCATGAAGGCGTGGACGTCTAAGCTCACTGCACCGTCGGCTTGGGTGGAGTACCAGCGCCATGCTGCGTGCGGTTGAGGCTCACTACCCGCTGGCACTAGCGGGACGCCGACGCCGGGATGTCAGCGGCGCAACAGGGATGGGCGCGTGTTGGAGTACTCGAACAGGAAGTCCTCCACTGCATGGCACTCCCGGTCGCCTTTCGTACACGGCGGCGCGCCGTCAGGCCGTCGGCGCTGCGCGCATGTCCTTTTGCCATCTCGCTCCAGTCGGGAGCGGACAGGGACTGGGCCAGATGCATGCCGACTTTATGTAGAGGCCCTCCAGCCTTGGGCTTATAGCTGCCGCGCAGGATGACATGCTGGTGCTCCGGCAGAAACTCCTGCCGTAGCGGCCCACTATCGGACCGCAGAGAAGTGCGTGCAGTAAGTGGCCACTGGAAAGGTTAACACCATGGGCAGCAACCTGCGGCCACTTCTTCTCCTGGACGTCGACGGAGTGGTCAATGCCATCAGTCAGTCCGGCGATCGGTCAGTATGGGGAGACTGGCATTCAGGTGTCGCAAGGGCCGGTGATGAGGACTGGCCCATCCTCTTCAGCGGGACCGTGCGGGCAGCCGTCCAACGCTGGCACAACCAAAGGCTTGCTGAAATCCGTTGGCTCGCAGATTGGGGGGATGATGCTAACGGCGAACTGCGCGAGTTGCTCGACTTGCCGGAGTTTGAGGTCGTCAAGCGACCCGTCGAGTTGGACGAGGATCGCCTGAGGCGGTCAGTGGGAGCTGATTTCGGCCGCCCCGCCGTCGGACGGTGGTGGAAGTTTGACGCCGTGCTGGAGTTCGTCGTCAGACGACCTGATCGACCAATTGTGTGGCTTGATGACGATCTCCGATTCGAGCTGGGCGTTCAACGATGGATGCGTGAGCACACCAAGAGCCTCCTCATCGCGCCATCGTTACATCTCGGTTTGAGTCCGCGCCAGCTGCGCATCATCGAGGAGTTCTTGCTGGAGTCCAAGCTTTCGGAATCGGAGTGAGTGAGCCGGCATGTAATGGCTCCCTCCTACCGCCCTAGAACAGTTTGTAGCGATCGCTTTATCGACCCTCCTGGCTTTAGCTCTCGCTCGAGCCGCAGCAAGTAATCGGCTGCTGCCCTCTTGCCTCTCTGCTCTGCCCGATCCTTTCGCGTGCGCGCGCCAATAGAGGCGAGACCCACAGCCACCCCCACACCGACGCCTATCGTCGGACTTACGGTCGCTCCGAGTGCTCCACCGGCCGCCAGTGCCGGGAGGCTGGTTTGGACAGTAAGCGTGGCAAGTGTCGTGTCCAACCCCGAGGCCCGGAGCGCTCGATCCAATTCTCGCCTCGGAGAAGCGAAATATTTGGCCACAATTTCCTTGGCGTACTTGCTAAGTATAGCTTCGTCAACGCTGGTACCAAGGGCCTCCAGGTCACTCACGGCGGTCCCTACAGTGGCTTGGAAAGCAAACAACTCATCGGCATGCCTCTGTCTGAAGGCGATGATTTGGCTGACGGGGACATTGGAAAGGTCCTTTGGTATTGCCAGGTCGAGTGCCAAATAGGCCACTAAGCTGGCCCGGTCCCCTACAGGTCCGTGAGGGTCGCGTGAACGGGTGACGAATTGCGAGCTTAGGAGGATGTTGGCGACGTCCTCGGTGGACCAACCGCCCACGGCAACATGCGCCAATGGTTGATCGGTGACAGGACTCAACGAATTCATCCGAGAAAGTTCATCGGCCAGCACGCACATGTAAATGCCGGCGAGGCGTTGATCTACACCGATCCACTGGCTTGGATCGGAATCCGAACGCATGGAGTGACGCCTAGAAGCGCGGTCGTACTCCGCACCTCCGACGGCCATACCCAAGTCGATCAGGTTGGCTCGTAGCTCTCCTGACATCTTCTCGGCGTAAATGTAGCCCAACTCCTGATCGCGTTGAGGGCCGTGCTGCTGTCCACCAACCCATGAATCTCCCTCCGGTCGACGGACAGCGAGACTTTGAGCTAGTTGCGGACCATGTTGATGGAGCAACTGGGTGAACAGGAGAGCGGTCTGCTGAGCTGCCGCTCCGGGGCGCAGATCCCGAATAAAGTCGAGATCGTCTCGTAGCATCTCGACAGTTGCGGAGTCCCTGGTCGGATATCCGGTTGGGACTATACGGGCCATAGCCGGCCAGTAGAGGACGGCCATCTTCATCCACGTATCGTCACGGAAGTGGATGTAGGGATAATAGAGCCCTGCCTTAGTCAACATCGATGTCCAATCCACTGACCTTTGCTGTGCGCTGCCAGGCGACCACCGTCAACTACCCGCGCGGAGCGACGAGCAGACCCCAATGAGCCTGCCGCGTAGCTCAACGGCTCGGCCTGTAAGAGCACGCTGGCGTCGCACATAGGCAGCTCTGCCGTGCGGTGTCTCTATTGAAATGGGCGTCAAGCCGTAAGAGGAGAGATCGTACGGCGACGCCTGCATGTCGAGCGTGCGTAGCTGCCTAGCGAGCTCGAAGCAGTCCAACGCGAGGTCCCCAGGGACAGCCGGCCCGAGCTTTATGGCCCACTTGTGGCAGTCCATCGCAGCATGAAGGCAACCTGGTTGCTCCACGTCGGGCTGGGAGTCGCGGGTCAGCTGCACGCGGTTGAGTGGCGCGGCGCGCGGGGTGAAGAATCGGAACGCATCGAAGTGTGTGCAGCGGATCTGATGCCCCTCGACAACGGTGTCCGTCCCGGCCTGCCCCAAGCGCAGGGGAAGGGGGTGGCGGTGTTCCTCCTGGCGGTACGCCATCGCCCACTCGTGCAGGCCGAAGCAGCCCGTGAACGCCGGTCGCGCCGCTGTGGCCGTGAGAAGTCGGTGGATGAACCGAACGGTGTCGCCCCGGTCGGCCAGGAAGGCGGCGACGTCCAGGGTCACACTTCCGTCGGGCCCGGTCCGATACCACCGCCACCCTGCATGAGGCGCTGGGCCGTCGGTTGTCGGCGCCAGAACGACGCCAGCGCCGGGATGCCAGCGACGCAGCAGTGAAGGTCGAGTGGCGTAGTACGTGAAGAGGAAATCCTCGACGGCGTGCCGCTCGCCGAGCGCCGAGCGGGAACGGTGCTCTGCGGTCAGTCCGTCAGCGCGATCCGCATGCCGGGTGGACAACTCCGTCCATACAGGCACTGGTAGCCGCTGTCCCTCTAGGTGCATGCCGACTCAATGCAGAGGTCCATCGTCGCGTGCAGGCAGCCCGGCTGCTCCATCGCGACCTGCGTCTCCCGCGTCGGCCGCAGCCGGTTGAGCCCGACCGCCGACGGCGTGAAGAACCGGTAGGCGTCGACGTGGCTGCACCGGATCGCGTGCGACTCGACGACGGCGTCGGTGCCCGCCCGGCCCAGCCGCAGCGGCACGGCGTGCCGGCGCTCGTCGGCGCGGTGGACCATCGCCCACTCGTGCAGGCCGAAGCAGCCGGTCTGCGGCGGCCGCGACGCGGTGGCCGCCAGCAGGTCCCGCACGAACCGCACGGTGCGCTCGCGGCCGGCGAGGTACGCGGCGACGTCGAGGGACACCGTCCCGTCGTCGCCGGTGGCGTACCAGCGCCAGGCGGCGTGCGGAGCCGGGCCGTCGGCCGACGGCGCCAGCGCGACGCCCGGGCCCGGGTGCCAGCGGCGCAGCCGGTTCGGCGTCTCGGAGTAGTAGGTGAACAGGAAGTCGAGCACCGGGTGGCTCTCGCCGCGGCGGCGGCGCTCGCGGTGCGGCCCGGTCCAGCGCTCGACCCGGGCGTCGTGGGCCGCCGCGCGCGCCGTCCACTCCTCGGCGGGCAGCAGGACGGCGACGTCGGGCACCGGACCAGCGTAGGTGCCGCCGACGCGCGTCCAGGGCTCCCGCCGGGAGGCCGGCGGTGCCACGCTGGCGTCCCGACGAGGAGGCGATCGCCATGGCCGGCGACGCGCGCACCGTCCGCATGCCCCTGTCGTGCCGGCTGGGGTTCCACGCCTACGTGCAGCGCCATCCCGAGGACGAGCGGCCGCGCGGCCCGGACCACGAGATCTGCCGGCGCTGCGGCAAGGAGCACGACATCCAGAACACCGTCTTCCCGCCCGGAGGTGCCCCTGGCTAGCCGACGGCGCCCTCGGCGGAGGTCAGCCGGTGCAGCCGCAGCGCCAGCTGCACCTCCAGCGCCCGCTCGGGTGCCGACCAGTCGCGGCCGAGCAGCCGGCCGACCCGGTCCAGCCGCTGGGTGACGGTGTTGACGTGCACGCCCAGCGCCTCGGCCGCCCGCGCGGGTGAGCCGCCGGTGTCCGACCACGCCCGCAGGGTGGCGACCAGGTCGGTGCCGCGGCGGGCGTCGTAGTCGAGCACCGGCCCGAGCGTCGCGGTGACGAAGCCCGGGACGTCGCGGCCCTCGCCGACGAGCAGGCCGACGAAGCCCAGCTCCTCGGCGCTCGCGGACCGGCCGCTGCGACCCAGGGCCTCCAGCGTCGAGGCGCAGCGCCCCGCCTCGGCCGCCGCGGGGGCCACCGCGGCCGGGCCCTGCACCGGCCCGGCGCCGCCGGCGGTCACCGGCCGGCCCAGCGCCGCCGCCAGCTCCCGCCGCGCCAGGGCCGCGGCCGGGCCGGCGGGCAGGTCGGGCAGGCACAGGACGACGCGGCCGTCGCGCAGCCCGGCGAGTCCCGCACGGGTGGCCGCCAGGTGCCCGGCGGCGGCCAGCGCCCGCCCGCGGCAGCGCTCCTCGACCCGGACGACGACGACCGACAGCGGCCGGTCCAGGTCCGCGCCCAGCCGCCGCGCCCGCTCACGCAGCCCGTCGGCGTCGCGCAGCGGGACGCCGAGCAGCTCGTCGAGCAGCTCGCCGCGCACCCGCCCCTCGGCCTCGCTGGCGGTGCGCCGGATGAGCAGCAGCAACGCGGTGACCAGCGCGGCCCGCTCGAGGATGCGCTGGTCGGCGTCGGAGAGGTCGCCGGGGCGGTGCAGCACCAGGCCGCCGATCAGCTCGCTGCCGACCGTGACCGCCGCGGTCCACCACTCGCCGTCGCGGACCGTCCGCCCGGTGGAGCGGGCCAGCGCCAGCGCCCCGGCGGGGTCGGGCGGCAGCGCGTCGTCCCCGTCGGCCGCCGGGGAGGGCCGGCCCTCCTCGTCGAGGACGGTGATCCGCCCGCCCAGGGCCTCCGTCACGGCCGCGGCGACGTCGTCCACCCCGCCGCCGCGCAGGACCAGGTCGATGAACCGGTCGTGCGCCCCGGCGGCCCGCTCGACCGACTCGGTGTGCGCCCGCAGTTCCCGGGTGGCCGCGGAGAGCTCCTCCAGCGCCGTCCGGGTCTCCTCGAGCAGCCGGGCGTTGTCGAGCGCGATGGCGGCGTGCGCGGCCAGCGAGCCCAGCAGCGCCACCTCCGAGCGGTCGAAGGTCCGCTCGGTGCGGTCGGCGGCGTAGAGCACGCCGATGACCTGCGACCCGCGGATCAGCGGCACGCCGAGGATGGCGACCAGGCCCTCCTCGCGGACCCCGCCGTCGATCTCGTCGGTGTGGTGGAACCGGGTGTCGGCGGCGTAGCTCGCCGTCCAGTACGACGCCGCCGTCTGGGCCACCAGGCCGCCCAGACCCGCGCCCATCGGCAGCCGCAGCGCCTGGAACCGCGCCGAGACGGTGCCGTCGGTGACCCGCATGTAGGTGTCGCCGCGGGCGTCGTCGTTGAGCGTCAGGTACGAGACGTCGGTGCCCAGCAGCCGGCGGGCGCGGCGGACGATCGCGGTGAGCACCGAGTCGACGCCGCGCAGCGTGGCGAGGTCGCTGGCGGTCTCGAACAGCGCCGACAGCTCCGACTCGCGACGCCGGCGGGCGGCGAAGGCGGCGCGCACCTGCAGGGCGAGCAGCCGCACCCACTCGAGCTCGGCCAGTGTCGCTGCGTCGGCGCCGCCGGCCCGGGCGCGCACCAGCGGACCCTCGTACTCGATCGCGGCGGCGTCGTCGAGGACCAGCTGCAGGTACTCGGCGGCCGCGGAGGGGACGCCGGGCGCGCGGCCGGAGCCGTCGGTGGGCCGCGCGGCACTCCGGGTCACGACCGGCATCCTGCCCGGCCGGACCATCAGTGGGCGGTCCACCCGCCGTCCATGCGCAGGGACGTGCCGGTGACCGACGCGGCCGACGGCGAGCACAGCCAGGCGACGGCGTCGGCGACCTCGGCCGGCTCGATCAGCCGCTTGACCGCCGCCGGGGCCAGCATCACCCGCTCGACCACCTCGTCCTCGGAGATCCCGTGGGTGCGCGCCTGGTCGGCGATCTGCCCCTCCACCAGCGGCGTGCGCACGTAGGCCGGTGCCACGCAGTTGGACGTCACGCCGTGCGGGGCACCCTCCAGCGCGACCACCTTCGACAGCCCCTCCAGGGCGTGCTTGGCCGTGACGTAGGCGGACTTGTACGGCGAGGCGCGGTGGCCGTGCACCGAACTGACGTTGACCACCCGCCCCCAGCCACGGGCGTACATGTGCGGCAGCGCGCCGCGGACCAGCCGGAACGGTGTCTCCACCATCAGCCGCAGGATCGCCGAGAAGACCTCCGGCGGGAACTCGTGCAGCGGGGAGACGTGCTGGAAGCCGGCGTTGTTGACCAGCACGTCGAGGTCGAGGTCGAGGTCGCCGAGGGCACCCAGGTCGGAGAGGTCGACGGCGACCGCGGTGCCGCCCACCGCGCGGGCCACGTCCTCGGCCGCGGCGGCGTCCCGGTCGACGACGACCACCGCGGCACCGGCTTCCGCCAGCCGGGCGGCGACCGCCCGGCCGATGCCCGAGCCGCCGCCGGTCACCATCGCCCGCCGCCCCGCGAGGTCCTCCGTGCCCATGGGAGGACGTTAGGGCCCGCTCACCCCGCCTCCCACGGCGTGCGGGCACACACTCCCCGGCCTCCCCGTGGTTGCCGGCCACACCGGTCGCAGGGTGTCCGGTCCCCGGACGTGGACCGGGGCCACGTGACGGCGGGTTCCTCTCCACCGCCACGTCCCGGTCGCGTCCCGGCCCGCCCCTGACACGTGTCACGGGTCCCCCGTGTGCCGACGGCCCCAGGTCGTGAGAGACGGCACCTGTGCCGGCCCGGACCCGGCGGGAGCGTGGGGACGTGCCCCGCAGGACCGGCCGACCAGCGGCCGGCGGGGCACGAGGAGGAGGCCCCGTGCAGCTCACCCGCCCGGCTCCCGCCCCGGCCGCCATCCCGGACCGAGCGTCCGCGGACGGCCCCGCGCCCGCCGTCGAGGTCACCGACCTGCGCCGCCGCTACGGCGACGTCGAGGCCGTCCGCGGCGTCAGCTTCGAGGTCCACCCCGGCGAGGTGTTCGCCCTGCTCGGCGTCAACGGCGCCGGCAAGACCTCCGCGCTGGAGGTGCTCGAGGGCCTCGCCCCCGCCTCCGGCGGAACCGTCCGCGTCCTCGGTGCCGACCCGGTGACCGATCGCGCCGCCGTCCGCCGCCACCTCGGCGTCCTGCTGCAGTCCAGCGGGCTGCCCGCCGACCTCACCGTGCGCGAGACCGTCGCCCTGTGGGCGGCCACCCTCACCGGCCCGCGCCCGGTCGACGAGGCCCTCGCCCAGGTGGACCTGACCGGCCGGGCCGACCTCCGGGTGCGCAGCCTGTCCGGCGGCGAACGGCGCCGGCTCGACCTCACCCTCGCGCTGCTCGGCTCCCCGCGGGTGGTCGTCCTCGACGAGCCCACCACCGGCCTGGACCCCGAGAGCCGCCGCACGGTGTGGACGCTGGTGCGGCAGCGGGTGGCCGACGGTGCGGCCGTGGTGCTCACCACCCACCACCTCGAGGAGGCCGAGGAGCTCGCCGACCGGATCGCGGTCATGCGGGCCGGCCGGGTCGTCCTGTCCGGCACCGCGGCCGAGATCGCCGCCACCCAGCCGGCCACCGTCCGCTTCACCCTCCCGGCGGGCGCGCCGGCCCTGCCGGCCGTCCCCGGGGCGCGGGTGGTGTCGGAGGCTCCCCGGGTCGAGCTGCACACGCGGGCGCTGCAGCCGGTGCTGACCCGCCTGCTGGCCTGGGCCGACGCGCACGCCCTCGTCCTCGGCGGACTGCAGGCCCGCGCCGCGTCGCTGGAGCAGGCCTTCCTCGCCGTCGCCGACGGCGCCGACCCGTCCTGACCCCGTCCTGGCCCCGTCCTGGCCCCCGGAGGAACCCGTGATGACCACCCTGACCGTCCCGGTCGCCACCCCGTCGAGCCTGCAGCGGGTCCGCGCCCTCGCCGGCGCCGAGACGCGGCTGCTGCTGCGCAACCGCACCGCCGTCGTCAACTCGGTGCTGCTGCCGCTGGCCCTCGTCGCCGGCGTGCCCGTCGCCGGGCTCGGCGGGGACGGCCCGCTGGGTCCGCGCCTCGTCGTCACCTCGATCGCCGTGACGCTGGTCTTCCTCACCTACTACAACCTGGTGACCACCTACGTGGCCCGCCGTGAGGACCTGGTGCTCCAGCGGATGCGCAGCGGCGAGCTCACCCCCGTCGAGGTGCTGCTGGGCACCGCCGCCCCGACCCTGCTGGTCACGTTCGTGCAGGTGGCCCTCGTCCTCGCCGGGACCGCCGTCATCGGCGAGTGGTCGACGCCGACCGACGTCGTGCTGCCGCTGCTGGCCCTGCTGGGCGGGGCGGCTCTGATGACGCTTCTGGCCGCGGCGAGCACGTCGTTCACCCGCACCGCCGAGAGCGCGCAGATCACCACCCTGCCGGTGATGCTGCTGGCCTCGCTCACCTCGGGCGTGACCGTGCCGCTGACGGCCTTCCCGGAGCAGGTCGCGCACGTGCTGCGGCTGACCCCGGTCGAGCCCGTCGTCGAGCTGGCCCGGCTCGGCCTGGTCGGGCAGACCTGGGACGGCCGGGCGGTCGACTGGGCCGGTGCCTGGGCCGCTGCGCCGCAGCCGCTGCTCGTGCTCGCCGCGTGGACAGCCCTCGCCGCCCTGGTCGCACCCCGCGTCTTCCGGTGGGCCCCGCGCCGGTGAGCAGTGCATCCCCCGGCGGTCGGTACGGCAGCATGGGCGCCGTGCCGACCGTCGCGCGCTGGTGGCGGGACCGCTCGGACCCGCAGCGTCTGGACCTCTACACGCGCTCGTCGTTCTACGGCTGGCTGGGGATGACGCCGCTGCTCGCGCTGCTCGTCGCCGGTTCCGTCGAGGACCCGGCCCCCGGGCCAGGGGTCGCCGCGTTCATCGGCGGGTCGGTCGCCGTCGCGGTCACCACACTCCTCCTGGCGCGGGCCTGGCTCGCCGCGCACCGGGAGGACCGCCCGCCCGCGCGCGGGCCGCTGGTCGCCGCCGCGCTCGCCGGCCTGGTGACGGCGGCGCTGGGCGTGCTGGCGTTCGCCGGACAGGAGGACCGCACGCCGGCCCTGTCCTGGGGGATGGCGATGCCGCTGGCGATGGTGCTCACCGCGGTGACGCCGGTGTGGCCCACCCGCACGCTCGCGCGGTGGGGCTCCGGCATCGGCGGGGCGACGGCGATCGTCGTGCTCGCCTCGGGGGTCCCGGTCGCGACGGCCGCCGTCCTCGCCGTCGTCCTCGGCGCCGCGGTGACCGGGCTGGCCCTGGCCTTCCGGTTCTCGGTGTGGGTGCTCGACGTCGTCGTCGAGATGGAGCGCAGCCGGTCCGTGCAGGCGCAACTCGCCGTCGCCGAGGAGCGGCTGCGCTTCGCCCGCGACCTGCACGACGTCATGGGCCGCAACCTCTCGGTGATCGCGGTGAAGAGCCACCTGGCCACCGAGCTGGTGCGCCGCGGGAGGGACGGCGCCGTCGAGGAGCTCGCCGACATCAGCCGGGTCGCGGAGGAGTCGCTGCGGGAGGTGCGCGACGTCGTCCGCGGGTACCGCAGCAGCGACCTCCCCGGGGAGCTGGCCGGCGCCCGGTCGGTGCTGCGCGCGGCCGGGGTGGACGTCACGGTGTGCGGTGAGGACGACGCCGTGGCGCTGCCCGGGCCGGTGCAGACAGCGCTGGGCTGGGTGGTGCGCGAGGCGGTGACCAACGTGCTGCGCCACAGCCGGGCGACCCGGTGCACGGTGGAGCTGTCCGCGGACGGCGGCACCGCGGCGCTGCGGGTGTCCAACGACGGCGTCCCCGTGGCCGCGGACGCCTGGGGCTCCGGCCTGACAGGCCTGGCCGAGCGGCTGGCGGCCACCGGCGGGCGGTTGGCGGCGGGCCGGGACGGTGACCGGTTCGTCCTGACGGCCACGGTCCCGGTCGGGGTGCGCGTGTGATCCGGGTGCTGCTCGCCGACGACGAGAACCTCATCCGCTCGGCGCTGGCCGCGCTGCTCGCGCTGGAGGACGACCTCGAGGTCGTCGCCCAGGCCGCCTCCGGCAACGAGGCGCTGGCGATGGCGCGGCGGCACACCCCCGACGTCGCCGTCCTCGACCTGCAGATGCCCGATCTCGACGGCATCTCCGTGGCCGCGCAGCTGGGGTCGCTGGTGCCCGGGTGTGCGGTGGTCATCGTCACCGGGCACGGCCGCGCCGGGCACCTCAAGCGCGCCCTCGAGGCCGGGGTGCGCGGGTTCCTGCCGAAGACGGTCAGCGCGCCGGTACTCACCGACGTCGTCCGGACCGTCGTCCGCGGCGGCCGCTACGTGGACCCGGAACTCGCCGCCGAGGCGATCAGCGCCGGGGACAGCCCGCTCACGCCCCGCGAGGCCGACGTCCTGGAACTGGCCGCCGGGGGCGCGCCGGTCGAGGAGATCGCCGCCCGCGCGCACCTGTCACCGGGGACGGTGCGCAACCACCTGTCCTCGGCCGCGGGCAAGCTCGGCGCGTCCAACCGGCACGCGGCCGTGGAGATCGCCCGCCGCCACGGCTGGATCTGACGCGGCGGCTAACCCGCCTGGTTGCCGCCGCGCACCACCGAGTCGTCGCGCTGGGCGTCCTCGTCGGTGGTCAGGGTGACGTCGCGCTCGCCGCCGTCGGACCGGTCCTGGCCCGGGACGCCGTCGACCATGTTGGTGTCGGTCGGCCCGTCCGTGGTGTCGGGGGACTCGCCGTAGCCGCTGTCGTCGGTCTGGCTCATCAGTCGGTGCCTCCTCCGGCGCGGGGGGTGGGGCCCGGGACCTCGCCGGACGGACCGGCGCCCCGGGCGCGGGCGACGTCGCCGTCGGCGCGGGCCGGCAGGTCGTCACCCGAGGCCGCGTCCCGCTCGATCGCCTCGTCGGCGGTGAGGGGGACGTCCTCGAAGCCGGACCCGGTACTGCTGTTGTCGCCGGTGCCCGACGCGGTCGGGATGTCCTGCTGGATGCGGTCACTGCCCTGCGGGTCGGTCATGGTGCCTCCGCTCCGACGACGCCGTCCCCGGGGCCATGCCCGCCGTCGTCCCCCTGAAACGGGGCGCCGCACGGCGACGGCCGTCGTCCCGGATCGGGACGACGGCCGTCGGCAGGTGCGATTCGGGCGTGCACGTCCGCGGAAGCGCACGGACCTCAGAACGCGACCTCAGAAGGCGGCCTCGGGGACCTCCATCAGCGCGTTGTCGGTGGCCTCGACGATCGCCCGCTCGCCCGCCAGGCGCGGCAGCACCTGGGTTGCGAAGAACCGGGTGGCGGCGAGCTTGCCCTCGTAGAACAGGCGGTCCTTCTCGCCCACCTCGCCGGCCAGGGCGGCCAGCGCCACCTCGGACTGGCGGACCAGCAGCCACCCGGTGACCAGGTCGCCGACGGCGAGCAGCAGCCGGGTGGTGTTCTGGCCCACCCTGTACAGGCTGGTCATGTCCTCCTGGGCGCCGCTGAGCTGCCCGAACATCGCCGTGAGCATCGCCTGGACCTCGCCGAGGGCGGTCGCCAGGTGCGCCCGCTCCTCCTTGAGCCGGCCGTTGCCGGCCTCCGCGTCGATCGTGGCCTGGATCTGGCCGGCCAGCCAGGTCAGCGCGACCCCGCCGTCCTTGACGATCTTGCGGAAGAAGAAGTCCTGGCCCTGGATCGCCGTGGTGCCCTCGTAGAGGGTGTCGATCTTGGAGTCGCGGATGTACTGCTCGATCGGGTAGTCCTGCAGGTAGCCCGAGCCGCCCAGGCACTGCAGCGACTCGCTGGTGAGCAGCTCGGTGGCGCGCTCCGAGCCGAAGCCCTTGACCACCGGCAGCAGCAGGTCGTTGACGCGGGCGGCGAGCCGGGCCTGCTCGCTGTCGGCGGTGCCGGCGGCCTCGGCCTCGGTGACCTGGTCGCGGAAGGTGGCGGTGTAGAGGTAGAGCGCCCGCATCCCCTCGGCGTAGGCCTTCTGCAGCATGAGCGAGCGGCGCACGTCGGGGTGGTGGGTGATGGTGACCCGCGGGGCGTCCTTCGACGTCGCGGTGAGGTCGGCGCCCTGCACGCGGTTGCGCGCGTAGTCCAGGGCCACCTGGTAGCCCGCCGACAGCGTGGCGATGGCCTTCGTGCCCACGAACATCCGGGCGTGCTCGATGACCTTGAACATCTGCGCGATGCCGTCGTGCACGTCGCCGACCAGCCAGCCCCGCGCCGGCACCGGGCCGTCGCCGAAGGTCAGCTCGCAGGTCGTGGAGACCTTCAGGCCCATCTTCTTCTCGACGTTGGTGACGTACACGCCGTTGCGCTCGCCGAGGGCGCCGGTCTCGAGGTCGACGTGGAACTTGGGGACGACGAACAGCGACAGGCCCTTGGTGCCCGGCTTCGCGCCCTCGGGACGGGCCAGCACCAGGTGGACGATGTTGTCGGACAGGTCGTGCTCGGCGGAGGTGATGAACCGCTTCACGCCGGTGAGGTGCCACGAGCCGTCGGGCTGCCGGACCGCCTTCGTGCGGCCGGCGCCCACGTCGGAGCCGGCGTCGGGCTCGGTGAGCACCATGGTGGCGCCCCAGCGGTGCTCGATCATGAGCTCGGCGAGCCGCTTCTGGTCGGCGTTGCCCAGTTCGTGCAGGACGGCGGCGAAGGCGGCCCACGCGCCGTACATGAAGACGGCGGGGTTGGCGCCGAGCACCATCTCGAACGCGCCCCAGGTCAGCGCGTGCGGTGCACCGAAGCCGCCGAGCTCCTCGGGCAGGTCCAGGCGGTACCACTCGCCGTCCTCGATGGCCCGCACCGACGCCTTGAAGCTCTCGGGCAGGGTCACCGAGTGGGTGGCCGGGTCGAACACCGGCGGGTTGCGGTCGGCGTCGGCGAAGCTGTCGGCGATCGGGCCCTCGGCCAGCCGGCGGATCTCGACGAGCACGCCGCGCGCGGTCTCGGCGTCCATCTGCTCGAACGGGCCGGTGCCGAAGCGGTCCTTGGTGTCGAGGAACTCGAACAGGTTGAACTCGAGGTCCCGCAGGTTCGCGGTGTAGTGGCTCATGACGGTCTGGCTCCGTTGCTCCCGTGCCGATGGGCGACGAGCGCTTGCTACTCGTCGGTAACCAACGTTATTACCGGTCGGTAACCAGGAGCAAGGGAGCGGCCCGGGACCCGCTCGCAGGGGTCAGGGGCGAGCGGTCCCGGGCCGTCGGGATGGTGCCGGGTGCGGCCCGGCGCGGGTCAGCGGTTGCGGCGCCGGGCGGCGAGGACCGAGGCGGCCAGCAGGCCGATCAGGGCACCGAGGCCGGCCGCGATGAGCAGCGCCACCACGAGGGGCGCGCGGACGTCGGTGAAGACCAGGCTGATCGGCACCGTCTCGCCGTTGAACACGATGAACAGCACGAGGATCACCGTGACGGCGATCAGCAGGGCCAGCGCCAGGCCCCGGCCCAGCGTGCGGCCGGCCGACCGGGCGCGCGACGGCGTCCGGGCGGGCGGAGTCGCGGGCTGGCCGGTGCCGGGGGTGGACGCCGGGGTGCCCGTCGCGTACGGGTTGGTGCCGGTGGCGAAGGGGTCGGTGCCCGGCGCGGAGGGCCGGGGCTCGGCAGGCGATCCGGGAGCGGTCACGCTCCCGATCTTGTCCGCGCGAGGGCGTGCTCAAACCGCCGCGGGACCCGGCGCCCGGGCGCCCGTCAGTCGCGGCGGTGGGCCGCCGGCTCGGTCTCCGCCGGCGGGTAGGACGGGCCGGCGGCGCCGTCGGCCGGGCCGGTGCTCTCGGGCCCGTCGGAGTCAGGTGCCGGCGGGCCGGACGTGCTGCTGCCGAGGGGCCCGACCGAGCGCGGGGACTCCGGCTCGGGCATCTTCTGCTCGCGCGTGCTCACCGGTCCGAGTCTGGGGCCGGGGGAGCGGGGCGGCGACCGGAGGCGGTCACTCCGCCAGCGCCGGGCCGGCCTCGTGGGCGGGGTGTCCCTGGGTCCGCTCGCGCTGCTTCATGCGGGCCTCGAAGACGTGCCGGTCGCCTCCGGCGAGCTCGTCCCGGGCGCGCTCGTCGAAGGCGCGGAAGACCGACCAGTAGTTCGCGTCGTAGTCCTCGACGACCTGGAACGTCCACCGGTCGGCGATGACGTTGCGGCCGACCAGGTCGCGCTCGAGGTCGTCGGCGAGCTCGGTGTGCCCGGCCTTGCGGAACAGTTCGACGGCGTCCTGCAGGAGCAGGTCGGCCTTCCCCGAGTGCTGGTGGAACCCGTAGAGCTGGCCACGGGCCTGCTCGATCGTCTCGAGGGCCTCGGAGAGCTTGCCCAGACCCTCGACGGTCGTGTCGTCCAGGTCGGGGCGGCTGCGGTCGACGGTCACCGGCCCATCCTGCGGTCCCGGAACCGCCGCCGCCCGGCGAGCCGCCCGCAGGGACCGCTCAGGCGGCCGCGGACCGGGCGACGGCGATGTCCACCAGCCGCTCGGCCAGGTCACGGCCGTGCGCGGCCGGGCCGTCGGGGCCCAGCAGCCCGCCCGACAGGTACATCCCGTCGATGATCAGGTGCACCTGCGCGGCGAGGTCCTCACCGCTGCCGGGGGCGACCTCCTCGGCCAGCCGCTCCAGCCGGGCGTGCAGCTCGAACTTGTAGTCGGCGGCGGCGCTGCGCGCGGGGTGCTCCGGGTCGTCGTACTCGCTGCTGACGTTGGTGAACGGGCAGCCGCGGAAGCCGGCCCGGGTGACGTCGGCCTCGACGGACCCGACGACGGCCAGCAGCGCGGCGCGGGGGTCGGGCTCGGACCCGATGATCGCGTCGATCTGGCCGAGCTCCGTGGCGGCCTTGCGGGCCAGGTAGGCGCCGACGAGCTCGTCCTTGCTCCTGAACAGCCGGTACACGGTCATCTTGCCCAGGCCGGTCTCCCGCACGAGCTCGTCCATGCCGACGCTGCGCGAGCTGCGGGTGGCGAACAACCGCTCCGCGGTGTCCAGGACGATCGACTCCCGCTCGGCGCGGCTGCGGCGGACCGGGCCGGGGGCGTCGGTGTCGGCGAGGGAGAGGGCGGCGGCGGTCACGACGGCGATGCTGCCGCCTCCCGTGACGGATCAGTTCGCGGCACGCCGGATCACCGGCACGACTGCTGGCTCCTGGGTGCCGAGAGGCGAACGCGCAGTTCGGGACGCCGGTGGACGGTGGGACCGCTGTGACTGGGCACCGGCCCGATCGCCGTCCTCCCTCACCGCCGGGCGTCCTCCCCCACGTCCCACCGTGAGGGAGGACGCGCCACGATCAGGTCACCTGATCCCGGACGGACGCGGCGGACCGGTCCGTCCCGTCGTCAGGAGCCGGGGGTGTCCGCGCCGGCACCGCCGGCGTCGCCCCCCTCCGCGGGGTCCTCGGCGCGGGGCGTGCGGCCGTCGTCGGTCTGCGGGTCGCCGGGGTCGCCCTCCGCGCGCTCGGGCGTGCGCGGCGGCCGTTCGGGCTCGGTCACGTCGTCCTCCTCGGGTCCGGCACTCGGTCGACGGGAGCCTTGCCCAGCCCGGTCGGCGTCGAACCGGGTCAGCCCACCGGCGTGGCCGCGGGCAGCCGGGGCAGCAGCGCGCGGACGGCGTCGGCGTCGGGGAGGGCCCCGCGCGCACCCGGCCCCGTGGTCGACAACGCCGCGGCCGCCACCGCCTCCCGCACCGCGTCGGCCGGCTCCGCGCCGCGGGCGAGGGCGGCACCGAGCGCGCCGGTGAAGCAGTCACCGGCCCCGGTGGTGTCCACGGCCTCGACCGGAGGCGGCGCCTGCAGCGACGCCGGGCCCTCGCCGGGCACGAGCAGCGCGCCGCGGGCGCCGAGGGTCACCACGACCGCGGGCACGCCGAGGGTGCGGGCCAGGGCGGCCAGCTCCTGCGGGGAGCGCGCGCCCGGCTCGGCGCCGGCCAGCTGCACCAGCTCGTGCTCGTTGGGCACCAGCACCGCCACCCGCTGCAGCAGCCCGGGCGGCAGCGGCCGGGGCGGGGCGGGGGTGAGCACCACCGTCCCCGAGGCGGCGTCGGCGGCCGCCTGCACCGCGGCCAGCGGCACCTCGAGCTGCAGCAGGACGACGGCGGCGCGCCGCACGGCCGGGACGTCGACGTCGGCCGGCGCCAGGGCGGCGTTGGCCCCGGGGACGACGACGATCAGGTTCTCGCCGCTGCCGTCCTCCACCGGGATCGTGGCCGAGCCTGTCGGGGTGCCCGGGGTGCGCTGGACGTGCGCGGTGTCGACGCCCGCCTCCTCCAGGGCGGCCACCTGGCGCTCCCCGGCCGGGTCGTCGCCCACCCGGCCGACCATCGCGACCCCGGCCCGCGCCAGGCGGGCGGCGGCCGCGGCCTGGTTGGCGCCCTTCCCCCCGGCGGCGAGGACGCCGCCGCGGCCGACGACGGTCTCCCCGCGACGGGGCAGCCGCTCGACGGCGACCAGCACGTCCTCGTTCAGGCTGCCGACGACGGTGACGGACACGGGGACCCCCGGGGGACGCAGGTGGGCGGGCGCCTCATCCTGCGGAGCCGTCGACCGTCCCCCGCGGGTCGGGGGACCCCGCGCCCGGCGCGCGCCGGGCCCAGACCGGCATCCCGTACCAGGTCACCGCCGCCACCAGCAGCACCGCGCCGCCGGCCACGAGGCCCGGGCTGCGCCCCAGGACGACGTCGAGGACGAGCAGCACGCCGCTGCAGATGGCGAGCACGAGCAGCGCCAGACCCGCGACCAGCATCCGGTCGGCCACCGTGATCAGCGCGGCCTTGAGCCGCCGCCGGAACACCAGCCGGTGGAAGGAGACCGGCGCGATGAGCAGCACCGTGGCCAGCGCCGTGGCCAGCAGCGTGACGGTGTAGACGGTCCGGGCGAAGTCGTCGAGGTCGGCGAAGCGCTGGGTGAAGGCCAGGCCGAGCAGGAAGGCGAAGAGCACCTGCACCCCGGTGATCGCCACCCGCAGCTCCTGCAGCAGCTCGGCGAGGTTCCGGTCGAGCAGCTGGTCGACGGTCTCCCCGCGCGCCTCGGCGCTGCGGACGGCGGCCGCCGGGGCCGTCGGGGCGATCGGGGCGATCGGGGCGATCGGCTCCTGCGGGATCCTCGTCACCTCCACTCCGTTCGCGGTCACCCTCCCCCGGTACCCACCGCGCGGCTGCTCCGACACCCGTTTCCCGAGGTCGTGATGGAGGTACCGCCGGGGCAGGCGACCGAGGAGGAACCGTGGCCGACGACGACCCGAGGACGATCGAGAAGGACTTCGCCGAGGCGGTCAACATGAGCGCCTCCGAGCTGGAGAAGTGGCTCGAGAGCGACGAGTCGCAGTCGGTGGGGCAGAAGAGCGGCGGGTCGGGCGAGTCGACGGGACACGCGTCGGGGCGGCGGATCGTCGAGCTGCTGCGGAAGAAGAAGGGCGACCTGACCGAGGACGACCACGCGCACATGCGGAAGGTCCACGGGTACGTCCAGCGGCACCTCGCGCAGGAGCCGGCGAAGGAGGACGTCGAGACCTCGAAGTGGCGGTACTCGCTGATGAACTGGGGCCACGACCCGCTCAAGAGGAAGTAGTGCGCACCGGCGAGCTCCGGCGCAACGACCCCGCCCAGTACGACGGGCTGGCCGACCAGTGGTGGGAGGCCTCCGGCGGGTTCGCCGCACTGCACTGGCTGGCCGCCTCGCGCGCCGAGCACATCCCGCCGGCGGAGGGGCCCGACGCGGTACTGGTCGACCTCGCCTGCGGCGGTGGGCTCATGGCCCCGCACGTCGAGCGTCTGGGCTACCGGCACGTCGGGGTCGACCTCGGCGCCGCCGGGCTGGCGGTCGCCGCGGCGCACGGGGTCACCGCCGTCCGGGCGTCGGTGCTCACCGTCCCGCTGCGCGACGGCTGCGCCGACGTCGTCGTCGCCGGGGAGATCCTCGAGCACGTCGAGGACGACGTCGGCGTGCTCGCCGAGTGCGCCCGGCTGCTGCGCCCCGGCGGCACGCTGGTCATCGACGCCCTGGCCGACACCCGGATCGGGCGGTTCCTCATGGTCACCGTCGGCGAGCGGCTGCCGGGTGGCCCGCCCCCGGGCATCCACGACCCCGAGCTCTTCGTCGACCGCGCGCGGCTGCTCGCCGCCGCCGACGACCTCGGCCTGGACCTGCGGCTGGTCGGGTTGCGGCCGTCGGTGCGTGACGCGGTCGCGTGGCGGCTGGGCCGGCGCCCGTCGGTCCGGATGAAGCCGGTCCGCTCGACCGCCGTCGTCTTCGCCGGCTACGGCCGCAAGCGCGGGCTCCCGCCGGCCGGCGAGGGTCCGCCCCCCGCGGGAGCGGACCGGGCTGCCCGGTCGTACGGTCGGGCGATGACCCCGCACGTGAGCAGCACGTTCGTCCCGGGTCCGCGCGGGTGAGCGCCGCACTGCTGACCGGGGCGGGTGCCGCCCTGCCGGCGCCGCTCGACCAGGACGCCGCGTGGGAGGGGTTCTTCGCCCGCCACTACGAGGGCGTCCGCGCCGCCCGCCGCATCTGGTCCAGTGCCGGGGTGCGCACGCGGCACGCGGTGGCGAACCCGATCGACGAGGACCTCAGCTCCTGGAGCACCGGTGCCCGCATGGCCCGCTACGTCGAGGAGGCGCTGCCGCTGGGCAAGCAGGCGGTCGCCGGCGCGCTCGACGCCGCCGGCCTCGCGCCGGGCGACGTGGGCCTGTTCGCCGTCGCCACCTGCACCGGCTACGCCACACCCGGCCTGGACATCCGGCTGGCCAGCGACCTCGGCATGCCGCCGGGGCTGCAGCGGCTGCTGGTCGGGCACATGGGCTGCTACGCGGCGATCCCGGGCCTGGCGGCGGTGGGCGACTTCGTCACCGCCCGGTCCCGCCCCGCGGTGCTGCTGTGCTGCGAGCTGACCAGCCTGCACGTGCAGCCGGCGCAGCGGGACCTCGACCAGGTGGTCGCGCACGCGCTGTTCTCCGACGCCGCCGCGGCCGTCGTCGTCGAGCCCGCCGCCGGGCGCGGCCGGCGGCTGGCCGGTGTGGTCGCCCGGACCGACCCGTCGACCGCCGACCACATGACCTGGGACGTCACCGACCTCGGGTTCCGCATGGGGCTGTCCCCGCGGGTGCCCGACGTGCTCTCCCGGCACGTCGGCGACGTCGTGACCGAGCTGCTCGGGGGAGCGGGTCTGCGGGTCGAGGACGTCGCCGGCTGGGCGGTGCACCCGGGCGGCCCGCGGGTCCTCGACGTCGTCCGCGACGAGCTGGGGCTGACCGAGGAGCAGGTCGGCGCCTCCCGCCGGGTGCTGGCCGAGCACGGCAACTGCTCGTCGGCCACCGTGCTGCTGGTGCTGCAGGAACTGGCCGACGTCGACGGCCCGGTGGTGGCCATGGCCTTCGGCCCGGGGCTGACCCTGTACGCAGCGTTGCTCGTGCCCGAGTAACGGCCCAGGGCCCCCCGTCGGCGCTACCCTCTGTGACCGCCGGCACGGTCAGGGAGGGAGGCGCCCATGGCCGCAGCGTTGCCGCTCATCCGGGTGTTCCTCGTCGACGACCACGAGGTGGTCCGCCGCGGCGTGGCCGAGCTGCTCGAGGACGACCCCGCGCTGGTCGTCGTCGGCGAGGCCGGGACCGCCGCGGAGGCGCTGGCCCGCGGCCCCGCGGTCCGGCCCGACGTGGCCATCGTCGACATGCGGCTGCCCGACGGGGACGGCGCCGACGTCGTCCGCTCCCTGCGCGAGCGGGTGCCCGGCTGCTCCTGCCTGGTGCTGTCGAGCTACGCCGACGAGGAGGCGGTCGCCTCGGCGCTGGGCGCCGGGGCCGCCGGGTACCTGGTCAAGCAGGTGCGCGGCGCCGACCTCGTGTCGGCGGTGCACACCGTCGCGGCCGGCGGCACGCTGAGCGGGACCCCCGGTCGCCCGGCCCGGCCCGGCACCGACCGCCGGCTGGCCGGGCTCACCGAGCAGGAGCGCACGGTGCTCGGGCTCATCGGCGAGGGGCTGACCAACCGGCAGATCGGTGACCGCATGGGCCTGGCCGAGAAGACGGTGAAGAACTACACCAGCCACCTGCTGGCCAAGCTCGGGCTCGAGCGACGCACCCAGGCCGCGATCCTCGCCACCGAGCTGCGCGGACGGCGCCCCCGCGGCTGATCCGGCGCGGTCAGCGCCCGCCGGCCCGGGGCGCCCGCCAGGTCACCGTGGTGCCGCCCGCATCGCCGGTGACCGCGAGCCCGCCCCCGCGGCGGCGGGCCCGCTGCTCGAGGTTGGCCAGGCCGCTGCGGACGGGGACCGCGGGCAGGCCCCGGCCGTCGTCGGTCACCACGACCGCGACGTCGTCCCCGGAGCGGCGGCCGGCGTCCACGGTGACCGTCACCCGGGTCGCCGCCGCGTGCCGCACGACGTTGCTCACCAGCTCGCGCACCACCGCGAGCAGGTCGTGGGCCAGCGCGCCGGACACCTCGTCGACGTCGCCGTGCACCGCCACCCGGCAGTCGACGCCCGAGCCCTCGGTCACCCGCGACACGACGTCGGCCAGCCGCCGGCCCAGCGCCTCCGGGACCGCGTCACGGTCGTTGAGCTCGAAGATGGCCGAGCGGATCTGCGTGATGGTCTCGTCGAGCTCGTCGACGCTGCGCTCCACCCGGCGGGCCGCGTAGGGGTCGACCTCCTCCAGCGACCGGGCGACGCGGTCGAGGCTCAGCGCCGTCGCGTAGATCCGCTGCACGACGTGGTCGTGCAGGTCACGGGCGATGCGCTCGCGGTCGGCCTGCACCTGCAGCCGCCGCTCGCGGCGCTGGCTGCGGGCCAGTTCGAGGGCCAGGGCGACCTGCGCGGCGAAGGAGGCCAGCTCGTCGAGGACCTCGGCGTCGAAGGGCTCCCGCTCGACCGCGCGCAGGCACACGATCGTCCCGACGGCCGGACCGAGCGGCACGACGAGCGCCGAGCGGGTGCCGGCGGTCAGCTCCACGGCCACCTCGGCGTGCCGGCCCAGCACCGGCTGGACACGGACGTCGTCGAGGAGTTCGGCGGTGCCCGAGCGGTGCACCCGGCCGACGTGGGTGTCGGCCAGCGGCACCCGGACGCCCTCCAGGTCCCCGGACAGGGGACCGGCCGCCGCGGCGATGGTCAGGGCGCCGGTGTCGTCCTCCCGCGGGACGAGCAGCGCGGCGCCGTCGGCGTCGCTGAGCGCGGCCACCCGGTGCACCAGCGCGGGCAGCACCTCGTCGAGCTCGTCGCCCGAGAGCAGGGCCGTGGACACCTCCGTCGCCGCCTGCACCCACGCGCGCCGCCGCTCGGCGGCCTCGGCGAGCCGGGCGTTCTCGATGGCCAGCCCGGCGACCTCCGCCAGCGCCTCGACCGCCTCCTCGTCGGCGGGGGTGAAGGAGCCGCCGGAGCGCTTCTCGGTCAGGTAGAGGTTGCCGAAGACCGCATCGCGGACGCGGACCGGCACGCCCAGGAACGAGGTCATCGGCGGGTGCCCCTCGGGGAAGCCGACCGACGCCGGGTGCGTCCCCAGGTCGTCGAGCCGGAGGGGCACCGGCCGCTCCACCAGCAGGCCGAGGATGCCGGCGCCGGCCGGCGGGCGGCCGATGGCCACCTGCGTCTCGGCGTCGATGCCGACGATGACGAAACGGTCCACCCGCCGGCCGTCGGGCGAGAGCACCCCGAGGGCGCCGTAGGTGGCGTCGGCCCGCGCCACCGCCGCCTCGACGACGTCGCGCAGCGTTGCCTCCAGGCGGCCGCCCGCCGCGACGGCGCGGACGGCGCGGACGGCAGCGGCGAACGCGGGCTCACCGGCCCCGGCGCCCTCCGGGCCGGGCGGGGTCAGGGCCCGTCCCGAGGAGGCCGGGCGTGCGGCGGGAGCGCTCACGCGCCGGGAGCGAGGCGGCGGCCCGGGAAGCGCGGCGCCACCGGCCGCAGGAGGGTGCGGCCGGTGGCGCCGACGAGGACCAGGTCCCCGCCCCGGCACGCGTTGGCCAGCGTGTCCAGCAGCGGCCGCTCGACGGCGACGGTGCGGACGCGACCGGTCACGCCGGTCTCGGCGATGGCGCGGACCACCGACGCCTCGGCCTGGGCGAGCGCCGCGGTGCGGGCGGCCTCGGCCGACGGGCGCCCGGTCAGCGGGTCCTCGGCGGGCACGTCGACGGCGGCGGCGGCCAGCACGGTGCCCTCCCGGCGGGCGGCCTCGCGCAGCGCCCACACGAGGGCGCGGTGGGCGGTCGCGGACCCGTCGACGTCCACCAGGAAGGACGGCCCGGGGCGGCGAGGCAGCAGGGGGACCAGCCTGATCGACTCGAGGGGTGGCTCGACGGGGGGTTCGGCGGCCATGACCGGATCATGACCCGGCACTCTCCGACCGGACAGGGCACAAGGGCCCGGATACCGGAACTCAGTCGCACGAAATCCTCGGGAGCGTCCCGGTGACCACGGTCGTCCCGTCCTCCTCGGGCGGGTTCGTGTCGGCCCGCAGGCCCGCCCGCGCCAGCAGCCCGGCGAGCACCGGCGCCTGGTCCGCGCCGACCTCCGCCAGCAGCACCCCGCCGGGCGCCAGCCAGCCCGGTGCGCCGGCGACGATCCGCCGGTGCACGTCCAGCCCGTCCCCGCCGCCGTCGAGGGCGCGGCGCGGCTCGTGCAGCCGCGCCTCGGGCGGCAGGAGGCCGATCGCCCCGGTGGGCACGTAGGGGGCGTTGGCGACCAGGACGTCGACCCGGCCGCGCAGCCGCGCGGGCAGGGCGTCGTAGAGGTCCCCGCCGTGCACGACCCCGCCGACCGGACCGAGGTTGCGGTGGGCCCACCGCAGCGCCGCGGGGTCGACGTCGGCGGCGTGCAGCTCGGCGAGGTCCACGGCGGTGGCCAGCGCCAGGCCGACGGCGCCGCTGCCGCAGCACAGGTCCACGGCGACCGGGCGGCGTGCGGGCACGGCCCGGGCCACCGCCACCGCCCGCGCGACGAGGGCGGCGGTGCGCTGCCGGGGCACGAAGACGCCCGGGCCGACGGCGACCCGCAGGCCGCAGAACCCGGCAGCGCCCACCACGTGCTCGAGGGGCTCGCCGGCGACGCGGCGGGCCGCGGTCGCCGCCAGCTCCGCGGGGGTGGTGGCGGCGTCGGCGAGCACGCGGGCCTCGTCCTCGGCGAACACGCAGCCCGCGGCGCGCAGCCGGGCGGCGAGCGCGTCGAGGACGGCGGGGGTCGGCTGCACGCGGTCCAGGCTGCCAGCGGGGTGGGGGGGGGGGGGGGGGGGGGGGGGGGGGGGGGGGGGGGGGGGGGGGGGGGGGGGGGGGGGGGGCGGGGGGGGGGGCCCCCCCCCCCCCCCCCCCGGTCCGGGGGGACTACCCCGCCAGCGCGGCCAGCGCCTGCTGGATGACCTCGGTGACCGCCTTGGGCTGGGTCACCATGATCACGTGCGAGCCCTCGGCCTCGGTGATGGTCGCCCCGGCCCGCTCGGCCATCCGGCGCACGACGTCGCTGCCGGCGGCCCGGTCGGAGGTCGGCACGATCGCCCACGAGGGCAGGCTGCGCCAGGCCGGGGTGCCGGTCCGCTCGGTGAAGCCGCGGGCGGAGATCGGCCGCTGGGTGGCCGCCATGACCCGCGCCTGCTGCTCGGAGACGTCGGCCGCGAAGGCGTCGTGGTACTGCTCGGGGTCGATGGCGAACTCGACCTCGGTCTGCCCGCCCTCGCCCGGGTACTGCCACTGGAGGAGCGCCGAGTTGAGGACGCTGTCCTTGGAGTCGGCCTCGATCTCCTGCAGCGCCTCGCCCTCGTCCGGGGCGAAGGCGGCCACGAACACCAGGCCGACGACGTTGCCGGCCCGGAGCGCGGCGTTGGTGATGACCGCGCCCCCGTAGGAGTGGCCGACCGCCAGCACGGGCCCCGGTATCTGGCCGAGGGCGCTGCCGACGTACGCGGCGTCGTACTCGATGCCCCGGAGGGGGTTCGAGACGGCCTGGACGCGCACCCCGGCGGCGAGCAGGGCGCTCACCACGTCGTTCCAGCCGGCGCTGTCGGCGAAGGCGCCGTGGACGAGCGCGACGGTCGGGGCCTGGCCGGCGGCGGACGATGCCTCGGTCATGGTGGTCTCCATCCTCGATCGGGCGACGAGGACGAGCCTGGGGACCCGCAGGAGGGCCGGGCATCGGTCGTTCGACTCTCGACCGGCCCGGGACCGGGGGAGGGGCCGGGGCCCCGGGGATCGGTGCCGCGCGCACCGCACCTCCCGGCGCCCGGGTCGGCCGGGCGCGGAGGGCGAGAGGCCGACGGCGCCCCGTGCCGGCTTGAGTCATCTGACTGTGCCGGCCGGTGCGCCGTCCCCGGACGGCCACGGCCGTGCCGGCACGCGGGAGGGACCGGTCGAGGATGCCGCTCGCCGAAGACGCCGGCGGGGCGGTGAGAGCGGGTGACGAGAATCGAACTCGCACTGTCAGCTTGGGAAGCTGATGTTCTGCCATTGAACTACACCCGCGGTGGCCCAGGGGCCGGTCGTCAGAGTAGCAAGACCGGACCCCGTCCGGTCGGGACCCACCCCTCGGTGGGGTGTGGTCAGCGCTCGGGGCGGGGGCTGCGGATCGTGACCGTGGTGCCGGCCGGACCGGGGACGGCGGTGACGTCGGCGAAGGCGCTCATGAGCATCGAGCCGCGGCCGCGGTCCATGCTCGACGTCCGCTCCCGCCACTGGCCGGTGTCCCGCACCTCGAGCTCGACCGCGCCGTCGAGCACCGTCGCCCGGACCGTGACCACCGGCTCGGCCGGGTCCTGCGCGTGCTCGATGGCGTTGGTGGCCGCCTCGCAGGCCGCCAGCACGAGGTCGTAGGCGCGGTCCTCCGCCAGGCCGGCCTCGGCCAGCAGCGCCCTCAGCCGCCGCCGCAACGGCGGGATCGAGGAGGCGCTGGACGGGAAGCGCCAGGTCCGGGTCACCCCGTCCGCCTCGTCCTCCACCTTGGCGGACGGGGCGGCGGGGACGTCCACCGGACCGGCCGGCTCACCGGCGCGCGGGCGTGGCGGGGGAGCGGCCGCGACCGGGCGGGCACCGGTCACGACGGGGGGTGGCGATCCGGCCTCCCGGCGTCCCCGCGCGCGCTCGAGCACCGACCGCAGCCGGCCGAGCAGCTCGGCGGACTCGAACGGCTTGGGCAGGTAGTCGTCGACGCCCGCGTCGAAGCCCTCGACCGCGGCCTCCTGGCCGGCCCGCGCGGTGAGCATGACCACCGGGACGGCCCGGGTCGCCGGCTCCGCACGCAGCGCCTTGAGCAGGGCGAAGCCGTCCAGCCCCGGCATCATGACGTCGGTCAGCACCACGTCGGGCCGGTGCGTGATCGCGTCGGCCAGCGCCTCCGCGCCGTCGGTCGCCGTCCGCACCACCCACGACGGCGACAGCAGCCGGGTCAGGTAGGCCCGCATGTCGGCGTTGTCGTCGACGACGAGGACGGTCCCCAGCGGCTGCGCCGGGACGGGGGTGCCGGCCTGCCAGCCCAGGTCGTCGTCCCACGGGGTGAGCGCGGCGGCCCGCACCGGGGCCGTGGTGGGCAGGGGAGGCGCGTCGGTGTCCGGCTCGCCGAAGGGCAACCGGACGGTGAACGTGCTCCCGACCCCGGGCCGGCTCGCCACCGCGACGGTGCCGCCGTGCAGCTCGACCAGCTCGCGCACCATCGCCAGGCCCAGGCCGGTGCCCTCGCGGCTGCGCGCCGGGGAGTCGGCGACCCGGTGGAACCGGTCGAACAGGTGCGGCAGCTCCCCCGCGGGGATGCCCACGCCGGTGTCGGAGACGCGCAGCACCACCTCGTCGTCCTCGGCGGTGAGCGCCACGGTGATGCCGCCGACGAAGGTGTACTTGACGGCGTTGGCCACGAGGTTGAGGACGACCTTCTCCCACATCCGGGGGTCGACCGCGGCGGGGCGGCCCAGCGGCGGGCAGTCCACGGTCAGCGTCAGCCCGGCCCGCTCGGCCGCGGCGCGCAGCACGCCGGCCAGCTCGGCGGTGTCGGCCGCGAGGTCGGTGGCGACCCGCACCGGCGCGGTGCGCCCGGCCTCGATGCTCACGAACTCCAGCAGGTCGTTGACCAGCCGCTGCAGGCGCTGGCCGTTGCGCAGGGCGAGGGTCAGCTGGTCGTGGACGGCGGACGGGAGCTCCGCGCCGGACTCGGCGAGCACGTCGGCGATCGGCCCCAGCAGCAGGGTCAGCGGCGTGCGCAGCTCGTGGCTGACGTTGGCGAAGAACGTCGTCTTGGCGCGGTCGAGCTCGGCCAGCGCCTCGGCCCGGGCGCGCTCGCTGGCGTAGGCCCGGGCGTCGGCGACCGCGCCGGCGAGCTGCCCGGCCAGCAGCTCGTGGAAGGTGCGGTACTCCGCGTCCAGCGCCCGGGCCGGGCTGACGCCGACCAGCAGCGCACCCACCGGCTCGCGGCCCGCCCCGGCGGTCAGCGGCAGCACGACGGCGTCGGTGACCGGGTCCCCGAACGGCCCGCCGGTGACGCCGAGACCCGCGACGGCGACGTCGTCGAGGTCCCCGGCGTGCCGGGTGGACGCGGGCACCCGGGCGGCGTCGACCCCGACCGTGGCCACCCGCCGCAGCCGCGTCCCGCCGTCCTCGGTGAGGTAGACCGCGGCGAAGGGCACGTCGAGCGGGTCGGTGGCCAGCGCTGCGCAGACCCGGACGGCGAGGTCGTGCTCGTCCTCGCGGCGGCCGGCCGCGGCGGACACCTCGTGCAGCAGCTGCTGCCGGCGCTCGGCGACCACCTGGCGGGTGACCTCGGTGCACACCGCGTGCATGCCGGCCACCTCGCCGTCGTCACCGAAGGCGGGGGCGTGGGAGACGGTGAAGTAGGTCTCCTCGCGGTACCCGGCTCGCTCCAGGAGCAGCAGCAGCTGCGGGATCCAGGACGCCTCACGGGTGGCCATGGCCCGCTCGACCGGCTCCTGCAGCGCGGCCCAGCCCTCGGCCAGGGTGACCCGCAGGTCCTCGCCGAGCGCGGCGGGGTGCTTGGCGCCGATGAGCGTGGCGTAGGCGTCGTTGTAGAACTGGGTGTACCGCGGACCCCAGGTGAGGATCATCGGGAACCGCGAGACCAGCACCGTGCGGATGGCGTAGCGCAGGCTCGCCGGCCAGGTGTCCACCGGCCCGACCGGCGTCGCCGCCCAGTCCAGCGCCGCCATGAGCCGGCCGTTCTCGCTGCCGCCGGCGAACACGTCCTCGACGGCGGGTGCCCCGGTGCCGTGGGTCCCGGTCCCCGCGGCGGGATCCGGGGTCACGCGCACCTCCCAGGACACGGCGGCGCCGGCGGCGGAGGGGAGCTCCGCGGCGGCGCCAGGGCCTGGTGGCCGCACCGGCCACCGACTTCCTGCACCGTACATGCGGGAGCTGGGGGTCCGCCCGGGAGCGCCCGGACGGGGGACGGCCCCGTCGGCCCGGCTCAGCGCCGCATCTCCGCGAGGAACCCGGTGGCCTCCGAGCGCAGCTGCTCGGCCATCCGGGACAGCCCGGTGACGTCGGTGCCCGCGGCGCCCAGGGACGCGGTGCCGTCGACCGCCGCGGCGATGCCGTCCACGAGGCCGTTCATCTCGCCCACCGTCGTCCTCACCGAGCCGATGACCGCCGTGACCTCGTCGCAGGCGGCGCGGATGGCCTCGACCTGCGCGGTCACCCGCTCGGTGGCCCGGGCGGTCTGGTCGGCGAGGTCCTTGACCTCCGAGGCCACGACGGCGAAGCCCGTGCCGGCCTCGCCCGCCCGGGCCGCCTCGATGGTGGCGTTGAGCGCCAGCAGCCGGGTCTGCGCGGCGACCGACTCGATGAGCGCGATGACCTGGCGGATCTCCGCGGAGGTGCGGGTCAGGGAGGTCAGCGTGGCCGAGGCGGCGCCGACCGCGTCCGACGCCGCCGACGACGCCGTCGTCAGGCCGGCCGCCGAGGCGCTCATCTCCGTCGCCGCCGTCGCCACCTGCTCGCTCATCGCGAGGACGACGGACTCGAACTCGTCGGCCAGCCGCAGCCGCGAGGTCTGGGCGTCGGTGACCCGGGCGGCGGTCGCGCGCATGGCGTCGCGGGCGGCGTTGATGTCGGTGGCCGCCTGGCGGTAGGCGCCCTGCAGGCCGGCGAGCAGCACCCTGCGGTGGTAGCGGCCCTCGGCGGCGGAGGTCAGCGCGGCACCGGACTCGCGGACGAAGGCGTCGCTGACGTCGAGCGCCCGGTTCACGCCGTGCTGCAGCGCGACCAGGTCGGGGACCGCCCCGGAGCCGGCGACGGGGACGGCGCGGGCCTCGAGGTCGCCGCGAGCGGCGGCCTCGCAGGTCTCGGTCAGCCCGCGGACGAACGCGCGGTAGACCTCGAGCTCCTCGGCGTCGGAGCGGTTCCGGGAGCGGCCCACGTCAGTTCTCCTCCTGGCTGATGATCGTCCAGACCAGGTCCTCGTAGGACGCGGCCTGCTCGGCCACGAGCCGGTCGAGCAGCGCCGAGGACGCCGCGACGGCGGCCCGGGCGTTCGGGTGGCGCCGCTCCTCGGCCAGCAGGCTCCGGTAGAGCGGGCGGACCCGGTCCACCGCCCGGCGCGAGGGCCGGCGGCGGTTGGAGTGGTGGCCGACCACCGCGCCGTCGGGCCCGTGGGAGGGGGTGACGTGCGCGAGCACCCAGTAGTGCGCCCCGTCGGCGGCGAGGTTGACGACGTAGGCGAACAGCTCCTGCCGCGCGGCCAGGGTGTCCCACAGGAGCTTGAAGACCGCGCGCGGCATCTCGGGGTGCCGGATGAGGTTGTGCGGCTGCCCGATGACCTCGTCGCGGGCGTAGGCCCCCACGCGGAGGAAGACGTCGTTGGCGTAGGTGATGACGCCGCGGGTGTCGGTCTTGGAGACGATGACCTCCTCGGGCGCGAAGAACCGCTCCTCACCGGTCGGCCGGACGGCGGGGCGGCCGGCGCGCGGCGTCCCGGTCCGGGGGTGGGTGTCCAGCACCGCGGTGTCCTCCTGGGTCGATCGGTCCTCTCCCGGGTATCGGCAGGGCCGGTCCGGGCGCGACCCGAGACACGCATGAGGGGACCAAGGTCCCGAGCGGCCGCTGCGGCGGACGGCGGCGGTCCCCTCCCTAGACTCCGCGCCATGCTGCTGTCCGACCGCGACATCCGCGCCGCGATCGCCGAGGGGCGTCTCGGCATCGAGCCGCACGACGCGGGGCTGGTGCAGCCCTCGAGCATCGACGTCCGGCTCGACCGCTACTTCCGGGTGTTCAACAACGCCCGCTACACCCACATCGACCCCGCGCAGCAGCAGGACGACCTGACCACGCTGGTCGAGCCGGACGGCGACGAGCCGTTCGTGCTGCACCCGGGCGAGTTCGTGCTCGGCTCCACGCTCGAGGTGGTCTCGATCCCCGACGACCTGGCAGCGAGACTCGAGGGAAAGAGCTCGTTGGGCCGGCTCGGACTGCTCACGCACTCGACCGCGGGCTTCGTCGACCCGGGTTTCTCCGGCCACATCACGCTGGAGCTGTCCAACGTGGCCAACCTGCCGATCACCCTGTGGCCGGGCATGAAGATCGGTCAGCTGTGCCTGTTCCGGCTCACCACGGCGGCCGAGCACCCGTACGGCTCGGCGGTGTACGGCTCCCGCTACCAGGACCAGCGCGGCCCGACGCCGTCCCGGTCGTTCCGCAACTTCACCCGCGCGCCGACGCAGCGTCCGCAGGGCTGACCCCCGCCGGCGACCAGCCGGGCAGCTCGTCGTCGACGAAGCGGTCCCGGGTGGCCAGCAGGCCGGTGACGGTGAGCCCGACCGTGGCGACGGCGACCAGCGCGAACATGCCGGTGTAGCCCCCCGTGACACCGCGCAGCACGCCGACGAGCAGCGGGCCGGTCCCGGCGAGGACGTAGCCCCAGCCCTGGGTGACCGTGGAGAGCGCGGCCACCGTCTCCGGCGTGCGGGCGCGCATGCCCAGCAGCGTGAGCACCATCGAGAAGGTGCCCATGCCGACGGCGAGCACGCTCATCCACAGCCACGGCGCGGTGCGCGGGGCCAGCCACAGGCCGGTCCAGCCGACCGCGTAGCAGGCCATGAAGCCCAGCAGGAGCGGCCGCTGCCACCGCTGGCGCACGGTGAGCGAGGGGACCACGGCGTTGACCGGGATGACGACGACCGAGTTGACGCCCAGCAGCAGGCCGGCGGTCGCCGCGCTGAGGCCGGAGTCGCGCAGGTACTGGGCCGACCAGCCCATCACCACGTAGGCCTGCATCGCCTGCAGGCCGAAGAAGGCGGCCAGGGTGAGCGCCAGCGGGCTGCGCAGCAGCGGCGTCATCGGCACCGACCGGTGGGCGGTCCGGGAGGCGCCGGGCCGGTGCGGGGTGAGGAACCACGGCAGCGCGGCGAGCAGGGCGAGCACCGCCCAGATCCCCAGCGCCCAGCGCCAGCCGCCGGGCCCCACCGCGGCGGCGATCGGCGCGGTGCTCACCGCGGCGACCGCACCGCCGATGGCCATGCTCGCGCTGTAGGCGCCCACCAGCAGCCCGGTGCGCTCGGGGAACCAGCGCTTGACCAGGCCGGGCAGCAGCACGTTGCCCAGCGCGCCGCCGGCCATGGCCAGCGTCGTCCCCACGAGGAACAGCGGGAAGGAGTCGACGACGGCGCGCAGCACGAGGCCGGCGGCCATCGTGAGCAGTGCGCCGGCGAGCACGTGCGCGTCGCGGAACCGGGCGGCCAGCGGAGGGCCGGCGAAGCCGATCGCCGCGAAGCAGACCACCGGCATCGTCGTCACCACGCCGGCCGCCGCGCTGGAGACCCCCAGGCCCCGCTCGAGCTCCTCCAGCACCGGCCCCACCGAGCTGACCGCCGTCCGCAGGTTCGCGGCGGTGAGCACGATGGCCACCGCGATGAGCAGCAGGCCGCGCCGGCGGTCGCTCGCGGTCGGCGCCGGGGCGGGTGCGGGGGCGGTGCGGGTCACCCGTCGATGGTGCGCCCCGCCCCGTTGCCACCCGCAAGCGGATGCACTGTGCAACCAGTCACGTGTCAGGCGCGCAGCCGGGTCCGCTCCACCGGCTCGAGGCGCGGCGCGACCTGGGGGACGCGCTGCCACAGGGACCGCTGCAGCGCCAGGGTGACCACCGCGGCCACGAGGATGCCGACCACGTTGATGCCCAGCTGGAGGGCGGCGCTGCCGAACTCGTCCCAGCCGCCGAGGGCCAGTGCCACGGCCATGTCCGCGGCGGCCGGCACGGTGGTCACCGAGATGAAGACGCCGACCAGGGCGCCGCTCTTGGCCGAGGTGAGCGACAGCACGCCGGCGATCCCGGCGAGCACCGCGACCACGGCCGACCAGTGGTCCGGCGCGGTGATGAAGCCGGTCTGCGGCCGGTCCATGGTCAGCACCCCGGTGCCGACCCAGCCCAGCCACCGGGCGACCAGGGTGGCGAGGGCGGTCACCACGACGGCGACGGCGAACCCGGTGCCCAGCGCGCGCGCCGCGGCCCGGGCGACCCCGCGGCGGTGGTGCACCAGCGCGACGGCGAGGCCGGCCAGCGGTCCGAACTCGGGCCCGAGCACCATCGCGCCGATCAGCAGGATCGCCGAGTCGTTGACGATGGCCACGGCGCACAGCAGCGTCGAGATGGCCAGGAAGGACAGGTAGGCCACCGACAGCGAGGAGTCGGCGGCCGTCGTCCGCACCACCTGCTCCCACACGACGGCGTCCGAGCCGTCCCCGGGTGCGGCGTCCTCGGCCCGCTCGGCGGTCGCCGACACTGCGGTGTCCACGGCCTCGATGACGATCGCGCCGTCCCGGTCGACGTGCAGCTCGCGCAGTCCGGCCACCAGGGCGTCGGCGGACTCGCGGGCGACGTCGGCGAGCACCAGGTCCCCGGGCGGGCTGACCGAGGCGCCCGGGAGCACGGCCAGGTGGGCGGTCCCGGGACAGCGGTCGAACAGGTCGCGGACGTCGTCGGTCCGGTCGGGCGGCACGGTCACCCGCAGCTGCAGCAGCACGGCGCGTGTTCTACCGGAGGGAACGGCCCCACAGACGACGGACGCCACCGGCGAGGAGTGCCTCGCCGGTGGCGTCCGTCTCGTGGACGTGCCCGGTCTACTGGGCCGGGCGGTGTCCCGTGGCGGCCGAGCCGGTGCCCGCGACGTCGTCGTCGGCGGTGCCGACCTCGGCGCCGTGCTCGGTGCCCGGGGTGCCGGCCGGCGCCATCGAGCGGAGCAGGATCTGGCTGACGTCGAGGACCTCGACGTGCTCGGCGGCCTCGCCGTTCTGCTTCTTCGACGTGAGGGCGTCCGACAGCATCGTGATGCAGAACGGGCACGCGGTGGAGATGACGTCCGGGTCGAGGCCGAGGGCCTCCTCGGTGCGCTCCACGTTGATCCGCTTGCCGATCTTCTCCTCCATCCACATGCGCGCGCCGCCGGCGCCGCAGCAGAAGCCGCGGTCCTTGCAGCGGTGCATCTCCTGGGTGGAGAGGCCCTGCACACTGTCGAGGATCTCCCGCGGCGGCGTGTAGACCTTGTTGTGCCGGCCGAGGAAGCACGGGTCGTGGTAGGTGACCTTGCGGTCGACCGGCGTCACCGGGGTGAGCCGGCCCTCCTCCACCAGCTGGCTGAGCAGCTGGGTGTGGTGCACGACCTCGTACTCGCCGCCGACCTGGGGGTACTCCCGGCCCAGCGAGTTGAAGCAGTGCGGGCAGGTGGTGACGATCTTGCGGGTGCCCGGGACGCGGCCCTCGAAGACGCCGTTGAGGGTCTCGACGTTCTCCTGGGCCATCATCTGGAAGACGAACTCGTTGCCCATGCGGCGGGCGGGGTCGCCCGAGCAGGTCTCGCCGGAGCCCAGGACGGCGAACTCGACGCCGGCGGTGTGCAGCAGCTCGGCGACGGCCTTGGTGACCTTCTTGGCGCGGTCGTCGATGGCGCCGGCGCAGCCGACCCAGAACAGGTACTCGACGTCGTAGGGCAGCGGGCCGTCGGCCATGCGGACCTCGAAGTCGACCTCCTTGATCCAGTCCTCGCGGGTGCTCGGGCTCACGCCCCAGGGGTTGCCGCGGTTCTCGAGTTTGCGCAGCATCACGCCGGCCTCGGACGGGAAGTTCGACTCGATGAGGACCTGGTAGCGGCGCATGTCGTCGATGTGGTCGACGTGCTCGATGTCGACCGGGCACTGCTCGACGCAGGCGCCGCAGTTGGTGCAGCTCCACAGGACGTCGGGGTCGATGACCCCGCCCTCCTCGAGGGTGCCGACGAGCGGGCGGTGCGCCTGCGCGTCGTTGGTGCCCTCGATGCGGGCGTAGCCCGACGCCCAGACCTGCTCGTCGCTGGGCTTGAGGACGTCGAAGTCCGGAGCGGTCTCGGCCGCGGTCTTCTCACCGAGCAGGTACGGGGCCTTGGCGTACAGGTGGTCCCGCAGGTCCATGATCACCATCTTGGGAGACAGCGGCTTGCCCGTGTTCCAGGCAGGGCACTGGCTCTGGCACCGCCCGCACTCGGTGCAGGTGGTGAAGTCGAGCATCCCCTTCCAGGTGAAGTCCTCGATCTTGCCGCGGCCGAAGACGTCGTCCTCGCCGGGGTCCTCGAAGTCGATCGGCTTGCCGTTCGAGGTCATCGGCTGCAGCGGGCCGAGCGCCACGCCGCCGTCGGCCTCCCGCTTGAAGTAGATGTTCGGGAAGGCGCTGAACCGGTGCCAGGCGACGCCCATGTTGAGCGTGCGGCTGATGACCACGAGCCACACCAGCGAGACGACGATCTTGACGAAGGCGACGACGCTGAGCAGGTCGGGGCTGTCGGGCAGGACGGTGGCCAGCAGGCCCGAGACCGGGTGCGACCAGGCCGGGGCGTCGGTGAGGTCCGAGGAGATCTTCAGCGCGCGGATCAGCAGGATGCAGACGCCGACGGTGAGGACGACGGCCTCGACGAAGTAGCCGCGGCCCTCGTTGGAGCCGGCGAAGCGGCTGGTGCGGCCCTGGCGGCGCGGGTGGTCCTTCTGGCGCCGGTAGATCAGGTAGAGGATGCCGATGATCGTGCCGGTGCCGATGAGGTCGGCGAAGAGGTTCCACAGGCTCCACTCGCCGATCAGCGGCAGGTGGAAGGCCGGGTTCCAGACCTCGCCGAAGGCCTCGACCAGCGTGAGGAACAGGCCGTAGAAGCCGACGAAGACGAACCAGTGAGCGGCGCCGATGGCCGACCACTTGAGCATCCGGGTGTGGCCGAGCGACTCGACGGCGAGCGTCTTGAGCCGCGTGCCGAGTGGCCCGTTGCGGGTGGAGTCCGGCTGGCCGGTGCGGATGATCCGCACCATCGCCCGCACCGCCCGGTAGGCCAGGACGACCGACACGATGAGGAACAGCACGCTGATCGTGCCCAGCACGACCTGCAGGGGGCCCGTCATGATTCCCTCTCCCCACGCCTCGCGGCGTCGGTTGGTCCCGTCCGCACGGACGGCGCGAGAGGGGTCTCGCCGCCGTCGTCGACCGGTCCGCGGACCGGCGGCGGATCCGCGCGGGCGCCTGTGCCCGCGCGACCAGCACGATAGCTGGCACGGGCAGAGGTTACCCGTCGGTAACCAGGGTGGCGCCCGCTGACCTGCGGTCCTCCCGCGGGGCGCGCCGCCCGCCGACCGGGCCGCTGGGCGGCCCCTTCACGCCCGCCACCAGCGGTGGGACGCCGTCGACCGGCGTACGGGACGCGAGGCGGCCGGGGTCGGGGTGACGGGGCTCACCTCGTGCCGGCGCCCAACCGTCCTCGTCCCGCGGTGCCCGACCTCGTCCCGCGGTGCCCGACCTCACCGGAGGTCCGTGCCGCCCTCGCCCCGCGGTGCCCGACCTCACTCCGCAGCGCGAGGTCGGGCACC
>NZ_JBJGYX010000035.1:0-46714 GCF_054050195.1 Geodermatophilus sp. SYSU D00710 | reverse complement strand
GCCGCGGACGTCCGCGGCGGCCCGGTCGGGCGAGGGGGTCCTCCGTTCAGCCGAAGCGGCCGGAGATGTAGTCCTCGGTCGCCTTCTGGTCGGGGTTGCTGAAGATCTTCTCGGTCGGGTTGAACTCGATCAGCCGGCCGGGCTGGCCCACGCCGTTGAGGTTGAAGAACCCGGTGGACTCGCTCACCCGCGCGGCCTGCTGCATGTTGTGGGTGACGATGACGATCGTGTAGCGGTCCTTGAGCTCGGCCATCAGGTCCTCGATCGCCAGGGTGGAGATCGGGTCCAGCGCCGAGCAGGGCTCGTCCATCAGCAGCACGTCGGGCTCGACCGCGATCGCCCGGGCGATGCACAGCCGCTGCTGCTGACCACCGGACAGGCTGGAGCCGGGCCGGTCCAGGCGGTCCTTGACCTCGTTCCACAGGTTGGCGCCGCGCAGCGAGCGCTCGACGAGGTCGTCGGTCTCGGACTTCTTCATCTTCCGGTTGTTGAGCCGGTTGCCGGCCACGACGTTGTCGTAGATCGACATCGTCGGGAACGGGTTGGGGCGCTGGAAGACCATGCCGATCTGCCGCCGGACGTCGACCGGGTCGGCGTCGGGGCTGTAGAGGTCCTGGCCGTCCATGACGACCTTGCCCTCGACGCGGGCGCCGGGGATGACCTCGTGCATCCGGTTGAGCGAGCGCAGGAAGGTGGACTTGCCGCAGCCCGAGGGGCCGATCAGCGCGGTGATGCTGCGCGGCTCGATCGAGACGTTGACGCCCTCCACGGCGAGGAAGTTGCCGTAGTAGATGTTGAGGTCGGAGACCTCGATGCGCTTGGCCACGTACAGATCCTCCGGGACTGTCCGGTCAGCGACCGGTCTTGGGGGCGAAGAAGCGGCTGATCAGGCGGGCCACGATGTTGAGGGCCATGACCAGGATGATGAGGACGAGGGCCGCCGTCCAGGCGCGGTCCAGGAATGCCTGGGTGTCCGTCCCCGGCTGGGTCAGCTGGTAGTAGGCGAACACCGGGAGTGTCGCCATCCTTCCGTCGAACGGGTTGAGGTTGGTGCCGGTGATCAGGCCCACGGTCACCAGCAGCGGCGCGGTCTCACCCACGACGCGCGCGACGGCCAGGGTGATGCCGGTGCCCAGCCCCGCGATGGCGGTCGGCAGGACGACCTTGACCACCGTCCGCCACTTCGGCACGCCCAGGGCGTAGCTGGCCTCCCGCAACTCGTTCGGCACGAGCTTGATGACCTCCTCGCAGGAGCGGACGACCACCGGGATCATCAGCACCGAGAGGGCGATCGCGCCCATGACGCCCATCCGGACGTCGTTGCCGAACAGCAGCGTGAACAGGGCGAAGGCGAACAGGCCGGCCACGATCGACGGGATGCCGGTCATCACGTCGACGAAGAAGGTGATGGCCCGCGCGAGCCGGCCGCGGCCGTACTCGACCAGGTAGATGGCGGTCAGCAGGCCGATCGGCACCGAGATGAGGGTGGCCAGCGCGGTGATGATCACCGTGCCGAGGATGGCGTGGTACGCGCCGCCGCCCTCCCCGACCACCCGGTACATCGAGTTGGTGAAGAAGACGGCGTCCAAGCGGGCCAGACCCTTGTCGAGCACGGTGTAGACCAGCGACACCAGCGGGATCATCGCGATCACGAACGCCGTGGTGACCAGGGCGGTGACCAGCCGGTCGGTGGCCTTGCGGCTGCCCTCGACGGCCCGCGCCCCGACGTAGACGGCCAGGGTGCCCAGGACCGCCCCGTAGACGACGGTCAGGGCGATGCTGAAGCCGGTGAGGGCCGACAGGCCGGCCCCGAGCGCGATGCCCGCGGCGTAGAGCCCGGCCGCGGCGTACCGGGGCAGCCGGCGCCGCGGGCGGATGCCCGTCCCGGGCTCGTCGGCGACCCGGAGGGGCGGCTGGATCTGGGTGCTCATCAGTTGGCTCCGGAGAAGTCGGCGCGCCGGTTGACGATCCAGCGGGCGAGCATGTTGACCGCGAGCGTGATCACGAACAGCACCAGGCCGCTGGCGATCAGCGTGTTGACGTCGATGCCGGTGGCCTCGGGGAACCGCAGGGCGATGTTCGACGCGATCGTCGAGGGGTTGGAGCTGCTGATCAGGTTCAGCGTGGCGCCGGCGCCACCGGACAGCACGATGGCCACCGCCATGGTCTCGCCGAGCGCGCGGCCCAGGCCCAGCATGGCGCCGGCGATGACGCCGGACTTGCCGTACGGCAGCACCGCCATCTTGATCATCTCCCAGCGCGTGGCGCCGAGGGCGAGGGCGGCCTCGCGGTGCAGCGCCGGCGCCTGGCTGAACACCTCGCGGGCGATGGCCGAGATGATCGGCAGGATCATGACCGCCAGCACCAGGCCGACGGTGAACATCGTGCGCCCGCTGGAGGAGGCCGGGCCGGCGAAGAACGGGAGCCAGCCCAGGTTGTCGGCGGCCCACACGTGGAAGGGGACGAGGGCCGGCGCGAGGACCGCCAGGCCCCAGAAGCCGTAGACGACGCTCGGGATGGCCGCGAGCAGGTCGATGACGTAGCCCATGGTCGCGGCGATCCGCCGCGGCGCGTAATAGGTGATGTAGAGCGCGATCCCCACGGCGAGCGGGGTGGCGACCAGCAGGGCGAGGACGGCGCCCAGGAGCGTCCCGAGGACGAGCGGGGCGACGTAGGCACCCAGGCCCTCGCCGCCGGGGATCTCCTCCGCCGGGGCCGTGAGGGCCGGGATCGCCTCGCCGATGAGGAAGGCGGCCACGCCGGCGAGCACGAGCAGGATGAAGATGCCCGAGCCCTTCGCGCTGCCGGCGAAGACGCGGTCGCCCGGCCTGCGGACCACGCGCTGCTTCGTCGGGGGTTCGGTCGGGGCCTTCGTGGCGGTCACCGCTGCTCCGGGTGGTCGGTCGGTGGTGCGGGGGAGCCCGTCTGCGGGCGGGGCGGGTGGCCCGGGACGTCGCCGACGCCCCGGGCCATCCGGGAGTGCTCCGGTCAGCCGGCGCTGATCGCGTCGACCGCGGGCTGCGCCTGCTCGCGCAGGGTGTCGGAGATGGGCGCGTTGCCCGCGTTCTCGGCGGCCGCCTGCTGGCCGTCCTCGCTGATCACGTAGGACATGAAGGCCTTGACGTTGTCGGCGGCCGACTGGTCATCGTACTGGACGCAGCCGATGTGGTAGCTGACCAGGACGATCGGGTACTCGCCCGAGCCCTCGGTCTGCCGGTTGACCTCGATGGCGAAGTCGTACTCGCCGCGGCCCTCGACGGCCGGGGAGTTCTCGACGACGGCCGAGGCGGCCTCGGCCGACGGCGCCACGAACTCCTGGCCGACGCCGACGTTGACCACGCCCAGCTCGCCGGCGCGGCTGGCGTCGGCGTAGGTCACCGCACCGACGGTGCTCTCGACCACGCCCACGACACCGGACGTGCCGTTGGCGGCCTCGCCACCGGGCAGCGGCCACACGCCGTCGGGCTCGGAGGTCCACACGTCACCGGCGGTCTGGAACAGGTAGTCGGTGAAGTTGTCGGTGGTGCCCGAGTCGTCGCCGCGGTGCACGGGGGTGATCGGCGTGTCCGGCAGCTGCGCGTCCGGGTTCTCCTGGGCGATCGCCGGGTCGTTCCAGGTGGTGATCTGGCCGGCGAAGATGCGGGCGATGGTGCCCGGCGAGAGGTCCAGCTGGTCGACGCCCTCGAGGTTGAAGATGACCGCGATCGGCGAGATGTAGTTGGGCAGCTCGAAGACCTCACCGCCACCGCAGCGCTCCTGCGCGGCGGTGAGCTCCTCCTCGTCCAGCGGGGCGTCGGAGCCGGCGAAGTCGGTGGCGCCGGCGATGAACTGCTCGCGGCCACCGCCGGAGCCGACCGGGTCGTAGCTGAAGGCCACGTCGGGGTACTCGCCCTCGAAGCCGGCCTGCCACGCCTCCATGGCCGCCTGCTGCGCGCTCGAGCCGGCGCCGACGAGGTCACCGCTGAGCTCCGCGGCGCTCTCCTCGCTGCCGCCGCCGCTGCCGCTGCCCCCGGAGGCGGTGTCGGACTCGTTCGCCGCGCCACACGCGGTGAGCGCGAGGGTGCCGGCCAGCGCCGTCGAGAGGACGGCGGCGCGCGACCTGGTGCTGAGCTTCAACTGGGTGCCTTTCGCAGAGGGAGCCCGGGCCTCGTCGCCGGGCATGGCGGGACCAACGGGCAGCGACGGTAGGCAGCGCAGGTGGCCGGTCCCGGGTGGATCGGTGAACGCCGGGTGAACGCCCACCGAGCCTTTCCCGACCGGGTGAGAACGAGGTCACGTCCGGCAGGTGAACGAGTGCGTTTCGGGTGGCGCCGGGCACACCGGTAGGGCAGAACTGAGCGGTTGCGCCTCAGGCGTGGGCCTGCGGGACGCGCCGCCAGGAGACGTCGACGGCGTACCGCGTGAACCCGCTGCGCTCGTAGAGGGCGACCGCGGGGACGTTGTCCTCCTCGACGTAGAGCAGCACCTGCTCCAGACCGAGGCGGCGCAGGTGGGCCAGGCCCAGGGCGGTCAGCGCGCGACCCAGGCCCAGACCCTGCACGTCCGGGTCGATGCCGAGCACGTACACCTCGCCGACCGGGTCGGGGCCGGCGTCGCCCGGCGGGTGCACCTTCGTCCAGTGCGACCCGAGCAGCGTGCCGCCGGCGCCGGGGTCGCCCCGCCAGGCGAGCAGGAAGCCGGCCGGGTCGAACCAGGGCTCGGCCTCGCGCAGCCGCAGGTCCTCGGGCGTCCAGGAGCCCTGCTCGGGGTGGGTGGCGAAGGCACGGGCGTTGACCCGCAGCCACGCCTCCTCGTCCCGCCCGGGCCGGAAGGCGGCGACGGTGACGTCCGCGGGCAGCGCCGGACGCGGGTCGAGGTCGGCGTCGGTGAGCGGACGGCGCAGCTGCAGCAGCACCCGTGCCCGCGTGTACCCGCGCCCGCCGGCCAGCGCGGCGGCCGCCGGCAGGTCGCCGTGCGCCCAGACCCGCAGCGGCCGGCTCCCGGCCAGCTCCTCGAGCCGGGACAGCAGCGCCGGCCCGGTCCCGCGGCCACGGGCGGCGGGGGCGACGACGACCTCGGCCTCGGCGTCGCCGTCGGCCCCCGGCGCGCCCAGCTCCAGGCGGGCGTAGCCCACCGGCGCGCCGTCGGCGTCGGTGGCCAGCAGGTCGCGGCCGCCGGCCGGGCCGCCGTGCTGCAGGCGCAGCTCGGCCTCCTCCGACAGCGGCCGGACGCCGTCGACGGCGGCCGCCGCGCGCAGCAGCGCGAGGACGGCCGCGGTCTCGGCGGGGGCGAGCCGCTCGGTGTCGCGGACGGCGGCGGTGCTCAGTGCAGCGGGGCGGTGCTGCGGGAACCCCCGGTCAGGGGCTCGGCGAGGTCGGCCTGGGCGCGCGCGGCCGCGGCGGTGGCGTCGGCGACCTGCTGGTCGAGCTTGTAGCCGACGTTGCGCACCGTGCCGATCAGTGCCTCGTGCTCGGTGCCGAGCTTGGCCCGCAGCCGGCGGACGTGGACGTCGACGGTGCGGGTGCCGCCGAAGTAGTCGTAGCCCCAGATCTCCTGCAGCAGCTGCGCGCGGGAGAACACCCGGCCCGGGTGCTGGGCCAGGTACTTGAGCAGCTCGAACTCCTTGTAGGTGAGGTCGAGCGGGCGGCCGCGGAGCTTGGCGGAGTAGCTGTGCTCGTCGATGACCAGCTCGCCGGCCTGGGTCACGCCGCCGTCGGCGCCGTCGGCGGGGGTGGCGGCGGCCAGCCGGCGGGCGGTGGCCCACCGGAGGCGGGCGTCCACCTCGGCGGGGCCGGCGGTGTCGAGCAGGACGTCGTCGACGCCCCAGTCGGCCGACAGCGCCACCAGCCCGCCCTCGGAGAGGACCGCCACCAGCGCGGAGGCCACCCCCGTGGAGGACAGCAGGGCGCACAGGGCGCGGGCCCGGACGAGGTCGTGGCGGGCGTCGACGAGCACCACGTCGCCGGAGTCGCCGTCGAGCAGGCTGGACAGCTCGGGCGCCACCACGCGCACCTGGTGGCCGAGCAGGCCCAGTGCGGGGAGCACCTCGGTGGTGGCCTGACGCGCCGCGGTCATGAGCACGAGTCGCATGTCGTCTCCTCGGGGAGGGCGTCGACGGCGCTGTCGAACCGAGATCGCAGGATAACCGACGGGTTCAGCCGGGACGCCGAGGTCACGGGTGCCCGCGTCGCGGCCGGACACGCCGGGGCCTCCCGCTCGCCGGGCGCACCGTGCGGGGGCGTCTGCGACGATCGGGGTCCAGCGGGCGCCGGGGCGCGGACCCGCCGTCCGCGGGCAGGAGGCGACGTGACCACCGCGCTGGAGACCGGTGCCGCCACGCGCGGGCGGCACCTCGCCGCGGCGGTCGTCGTCGCGGCCGCCGCGGCCGCCGTGGTCTGGGCGCCCGAGGTGGCCGGGGACGACGGCCGGCTGGGCGCGGTGCTCCTGCTGCAGGTCGCGCTGGCCGCCGCGTGGGCGCGGGCGCTCGCCCCTGCCGGGGCGGCCGGGGCGGTGGTGCTGGCCGTCGCGGCCGCCGCCGGCTCCGACCTGCTCGTCCGGTCGGTCGAGGACCCCGGGCCGGGCGTGCTGCTCGTCGTCGCGGGGCCGGCGTTGCTGGCCGCCGTCGTGCACCAGATGCTGCGCCGCCCGCCGCGGTCGGACGTGGTCGGCTCGCTCGGGTCGGTCGCCGTGCTCGTCTCGTCGGCCTGCGCGCTGTCGCTGCTCCTGCTGCCCGGGGTGGCCGGCGACCCCGACTCCCCGGCCACCTCGCCGCTGCTGGTGGTCGGGGGCGCGCTCGCCGCCGGCCTGCTCGTCGACGCCGTGCTGCTGCGTCCGCCGGTCGCCGAGGGGGCCTCCCGCGGCGTGCTTGGCCTGCTGGCCGCGGTGGCGGCGGGCATGGCCGTGGCGCTGCTCGAGAGCGGCACCACGGCGCTGGTCGACGTCATCTCGGGGGTCACCACCGGACTGGTGCTGGGCCTGGTCGCCGCGCTGGCCGGGACGGCGGCCTCCTTCCTGCTCGCCGACACCGGCCGCCGGGTGCCCGGGATCGCGGGGGCGGTGGTCGAGGCGCTGCTGCCGCTGGCCGTCTGCGCGCCGGCGCTGCTCGCGCTCACCGTGGTCTGACCGTGCGGACCCTCCTCGTGCTGGTCGCGCTGCTGGTCGCGCTGCTCGTCGTCGTGGGGCTGGTCGCCGACCCGATCGCCGAGGGCGCCGCCGAGGAGCGCGTCGCGGCGGCGCTGGGGGACGGCGGCGGCCTGGCCGGCACGCCGGAGGTCGACGTCACCGGCTGGCCCTTCCTCACCCAGGCGGTGTCGGGCACCTACGACGACGTCCGGATCTCGCTGACCGCCGAGGACCTCGGCCGGCCCGAGGGCACCCGTGCCGACGTGACGCTGCGCGGCGTGCACGTGCCGCTGTCGGACGCGCTCGCCGGCTCGGTGCAGGAGGTCCCCGTCGACCGGATCGACGGGACCGCGACGCTGTCCTACGCGCTGCTGTCGCAGGAGCTCGGCGCCGACACCGTCCTGCGGCGCGAGGGCGACGGGCTGCGCGTCACGCGCACGGTCGAGGTGCTCGGGTACACGGTGCCGCTCACCGCCGTGGGCCGGGTGGCGCTCGACGGGCAGGACCTCGTCGTCGACGTCGAGGGGGCCTCGGCGGCCGACGTCGACGTGCCCGACGCCGTCGTCGACCGGGCCGACGACGCGCTCGACCTGCGCTACCCGGTGCAGCTGCCCTTCGGCCTGCGGCTGACCGGCGTCCGCCCCGCCGACGACGGCGTGCACGTGGCCGTCGAGGCCACCGACACGGTGCTGCGCACGCCCTGACGGAACACCGCACCCCCCGGCCGGGTTGGTCGGGGGGATGCGCGAGGACGAGGGCGGGGCGGGCCGACCGCCGTGCTCGAGGGCCTGGGCGTGCGGCCGGGTGACGCCGACCTGACCGTCGTCCAGTTCTCCACCGCGTTCTGCGGGCCGTGCCGGACCACCCGCGCCCGGTTGCAGCACCTGGCGGCCACCCGGCCGGGACTGGCGCACGTGCAGGTCGACGCCGAGAGCCACCTCGACGCCGTCCGCGAGCTCGGGGTCCGGCGCACGCCGACGCTGTTCTACCTCGACCGGGCGGGACGCCTGGTGGGCCGCAGCAGCGGCGCGCCACGTCCGGAGGAGCTCACCGCCCTGGTCGACGCCCACACGGGCGCACGGACCTGATCGGTTACCCTCGTCACGTGGGCACCCTGCTGACCTCGCGCCGCACAGTGGACCTGTGCCGCGTCGGCAGCTGCCTGTGTCCCGCCTCCTGAGGGCGGCCCCGCTCCGCCCAGACGTGCCCTGACCGCCGTCCGGAGAGCCCATCCCATGCCCCACGGCCCCACGCGCACCGCCGACGTGCGCCCAGGGCGTGCGCCGTACCCCGTCGTCCGCCGGAGCCCCCCGGCGTGCACCGCCTGACCGCCGCACACCCACCACAGGGAGGAACACCCCCCATGAGCCGCAACGACGTGCTCGTCACCGCCGACTGGGCCCAGGAGCACATCGGCCAGCCCGGGATCGTCTTCGTCGAGGTCGACGAGGACACCAGCGCCTACGACAAGGGCCACATCGAGGGCGCGGTGAAGCTCGACTGGAAGTCCGACCTCCAGGACCCGCTGCGCCGCGACTTCGTCAGCAAGGAGCAGTTCCAGGAGCTGCTGAGCGCCAAGGGCGTCGGCAACGACGACACCGTGGTCCTCTACGGCGGCAACAACAACTGGTTCGCCGCCTACGCGTACTGGTACTTCAAGCTCTACGGCCACGACCAGGTCAAGCTCCTCGACGGCGGCCGCAAGAAGTGGGAGCTCGACAGCCGCCCGCTCTCGTCCGACGCCGTCGAGCGCCCGGCCACGCAGTACCAGGCGAAGGACCCCGACACCTCCATCCGCGCCTTCCGCGACGAGGTCGTCGCCGCGATCGGCCAGAAGAACCTGGTCGACGTCCGCTCGCCCGACGAGTTCGCCGGCAAGCTGGTCGCCCCGGCCCACCTGCCGCAGGAGGGGGCTCAGCGCCCTGGCCACATCCCCACCGCGGTGAACGTGCCGTGGAGCAAGGCGGCCAACGAGGACGGCACCTTCAAGAGCGACGACGAGCTGCGCAGGCTCTACGCCGACGCCGGCCTCGACGACTCCAAGCAGACGATCGCCTACTGCCGGATCGGCGAGCGCTCGAGCCACACCTGGTTCGTCCTGCGAGAGCTGCTCGGCCACCAGGACGTCAAGAACTACGACGGCTCCTGGACCGAGTACGGCTCGCTCGTCGGCGTCCCGATCGAGAAGGGCGCCTGAGCATGTGCGGAGCCCCGAAGCAGGGCGGCGCCCTCGCCGGGATCGACCTGGACACCCAGACGGTGATCCAGGGCCAGGTCTGGCACGACGGCGCACCGGTGGCCGGCGCCTACGTGCGGCTGCTCGACTCGACCGACGAGTTCACCGCGGAGGTGGTCACCAGCCCCGAGGGCGAGTTCCGCTTCTTCGCCGCGCCCGGGAAGTGGAAGCTGCGCTCGCTGGCCCCGGTCGGCCGCGGTGAGCGGATCGTCGCCGCCGAGGTCGGCCTCACCGAGACGACCGTCGTCCTCGACTAGTCGAAGGACCCCCTCGCCCCCGCCGCTCGCACGCTCGCGGCGGGACCCTGCGAGGGGGCCGTTCCAGCACGTCGCCCGCGCCCGTCCCCCTTCCCGGGGGGCGGGCGCGGTGCTGTGCTCGGGTGCGTGCGCATCGCGGTCCTCGGCAGCGGTCAGGTGGGGCAGGCGCTGGCGCGGGGCTACCCGCGGTACGGGCACGACGTGGTGGTCGGCACCCGGCAGGCGGCGGTCGGCGACCTGCCCGTCGCGCGGCCGGAGGACGCGGTGCGGGGCGCCGACCTCGTCGTGCTCGCCGTGCGGGGCGACGCCGCCGTCGACCTGGTGACCGCCCTGGCCCCGCGGTTGGAGGGCACGGTCCTGGTCGACGCCACCAACCCGCTCGACTCCTCCTCCGGCGCCCCGGCCCTCTTCGTGGGCACCGACGACTCGCTGGGCGAGCGGGTGCAGCGGGCGGCTCCGGGCGCGCGCGTGGTCAAGGCCTACAACACGGTGGGCAACGCGCTGATGGTGGACCCGCAGTTGCCCGGGGGCCCGCCCACGATGTTCGTCGCTGGGGACGACCCCGCGGCCAAGGACCTGGTCACCGGCCTGCTCCGCAACACCGGCTGGGACGTCGCCGACCTCGGCGGGATCACCGCCAGCCGCTGGCTCGAGGGCCTGTGCATGGCGTGGGTGGCCTACGGCGCCACGCACGGCACCTGGGGTCACGCCTTCCGGCTGCTCCGCCCGGACGCGGGGGACTGACCGCGCCGCGACGTCCCCGGGCCCGGCGGCCGGCCGCGGCGCCGGCCCAGGTGCCAGGCGACCGCGCCCAGCACCGCGGCCACCGCCATCGCCGCGCCACCCGCCGTCGCGCCGGCGAACCCGGCCCGGAGCACGTCGGGCGCGCGGACGGCGGCGCCGCCGCCCACGACCGCGCCCAGCCCGACCAGCCCGGCCCACACCGCCCACGCGGTCCCGCGCAGGTCACCGGGCCGCGACGGCGTCCGGCGCCACCACAGGACCAGCCAGCCGGCGAGGGCGACCGCGCCCAGCACCGTGCTGACGTGCTGCGCGACGTCGTAGCCGAACCAGTCCTCACCGGCCAGGGTGCCCACCGGTGCGGTCAGCGCCGGCACGTTCCGCGTGCCCCAGCCCCACCAGTGCGTGAACTGGTCCCAGCCGACGTGCGTGGCCGCCCCGATCGCGAGGGCGGCCAGGACGGCCGCCACCGCCCGCGCCGACCCGAGCCTCGCGCGCAGGCCCGGCTCCGCGGTCACCCGGCGGCGCAGCCCGCTCGGTGCGGCGGCGAGCGCCGGCGCGGCCAGCAGGCCGTGCCACACCAGCCACAGCCCGGCGCCCAGGGCGACGTCGAGGGAGACCACCGCGAGCGGGTCGTGGGTCGGCCAGTCCGGGCGGCCGGGCAGGTAGAAGGGCACGTCGGGGGCGAGGCTCCCCGCCACGAGCGCGGACGCGGGCAGGCCGGATCGCAGGAACGGCAGCACCGCCGCGGGGTGGCTCCCGGTGAACGGCACCGGCCCATCGTGCCTCCCGCGGCGGGTCCGGCCACCGGTCGCGTGCCGGCGCGCCTACCGTGGCGCCGTGGTCGCCGCGTGGGTCCTGGTCGCGCTCGCCGCGCTGGCGGCCCTCGCCTGCCTCGCCGCCGCCCGGCGGCTGGCCCGGCCGGGCGGGCGCCCGCGCCGGGAGCGGTCCCGCCCCGGCCGCGGCGCGCGGGGCCACTGACCGGCGCCCGGCTACGGTGACGGGCATGTCTCCCCGGGACGCCGGCCGGTGACCGGCCCGACCGACCTGCCCGTCGCCGACACCGTCGACGTCCGCTCCGGACCCGAGGTCGCGCACGACCTGCTGTCGGTGCTGCCGCTGCTGGGGGAGTGGCACGGCGAGGGCGTGCTCGCCGGGGGAGACACCGGCGACCGGCGCTTCGGCCAGTGGATCCGCTTCGCACACGACGGCCGCGACTTCCTCGCCTACGAGTCCCGGACCTGGCTGATCGGCGACGACGGCCGGGTCGAGGGCCCCGCCGTCCGCGAGACCGGCTTCTGGCGGCCCCGCGGCGAGGACGACGTCGAGCTGCTGGTGACCAGCCCCGAGGGCCTGATCGAGCTCTACGTGGGCTCGGCGCGGACCACCACGAGCTGGGAGCTCACCAGCGACGTGGTGGCCCGCACGCCCGACGCGCCGGAGACCACCCGGGCCGTGCGGCTCTACGGCATCGTCGAGGGGGCGCTCATGTACGCGATCGACCGGGCGGGGGCCGACACCCCGCTGCGGCCCATGATGTCGGCGCGGCTGGAGCGGCTGCGGTGAGCGTCCCGGTGAGCGGCTCGGTGAGCACCCCCCGCCAGGTCGCCGACCGCTACGTCGACGACGTCTGCGACCTCGACCCCATCGTCGCGACGTCGCTGGGGACCCGGCCCGGCGACGACCGGCTGCCCGACCTGAGCCCCGACGGGCTGGCGGCCGAGGCCGACCTGACCCGGCGGACGCTGGCCGAGCTCGACGCCGTCCTGGCCGCCGACCCCGCGCTGGCCGACGCCCCCGTCGAGCGGCGCTGCGCCCGCCTGCTCCGGGAGCGGCTGGGTGCCGAGCTCGCCGCGCACGAGGCCGGGGAGGGCTTTCGCGCGCTGTCGAACCTGTTCAGCCCGGTCCACTCGGTGCGCCAGGTCTTCCTGCTCATGCCCACGGCCACCGAGGACGACTGGTCGGTGGTCGCCCGCCGCATGGCGCGGATCCCGGGGGCCTACCGCGGCTACCTCGACACGCTGCGCGAGGGCGCCCGGCGCGGGCTCCTCGTCGCACCGCGCCAGGTGTCGACCGTCGTCGGGCAGCTCGACGAGTGGCTGTCCGGACCGTTCTTCGGCGGCCTGGCCGCGTCCGGTCCCGAGGCGCGCCGGGGCGAGCTGGAGGCCGCCGCGCGGTCGGCCGACGCCGCGGTGGCCGAGGTCCGGGACTTCCTCCGCGACACCTACCTGCCGCAGGCGCAGCACACCCCGGACGCCGTCGGCCGGGACCGCTACGCGCTCGCCGCGCGCCGCTGGAACGGCTCCGACCTCGGCAGCGGGGACGGCCTGGAGGAGGCCTACGCCTGGGGCTGGGCCGAGCACCGGCGGATCCTGGCCGAGCAGCGGGCCGAGGCCGAGGCGCTGCGTCCCGGGTCGACCCCGCGCGAGGCCATGGCCTGGCTCGACGAGCACGGCCCCGCGGTCGACGGCGTCGAGGCCATCCGGCAGCGACTGCAGGCGATGATGGACGAGGCGATCGCCGCCCTCGACGGCACGCACTTCGACCTCGCCGAGCCGGTGCGCCGGGTGGAGGCGATGATCGCCCCGCCGGGCAGCGCGGCGGCGCCGTACTACACCCGCCCCGCGCTGGACTTCTCCCGTCCCGGCCGCACCTGGCTGCCGACCCTCGGCCGCGAGCGCTTCCCGCTGTGGGACCTGGTCTCGATCTGGTACCACGAGGGCGTCCCCGGCCACCACCTGCAGCTGGCGCAGTGGGTCTACGTCTCCCGCGACCTGTCGACCTACCAGACGTCGCTGGGCTCGGTGAGCGCCAACGTCGAGGGCTGGGCGCTGTACGCCGAGCGGCTCATGGACGAGCTCGGTTACCTCACCGAGCCGGGCGCGCGGATGGGCTACCTCGACGCCCAGCAGCTGCGCGCGATCCGGGTGGTGATCGACATCGGCATGCACCTGCGGCTGCCGGTCCCCGACGACGCCGAGGGCGCGCTCGCCGCCCACCGCGGGCAGCCGTGGACGCCCGAGCTCGCGCGGGCCTTCGCCGGCGACCACCTGGGCAGCGACCCGGCGTTCCTCGACAGCGAGCTGATCCGCTACCTGGGCCTCCCCGGTCAGGCGATCAGCTACAAGCTCGGCGAGCGCGCGTGGCTGGCCGGCCGCGCCGCGGCCCACCGCGCCCGCGGCGCGGACTTCGACCTCAAGGCGTGGCACATGGCGGCGCTGTCGCAGGGTTCGCTCGGCCTCGACGACCTCGAGGCCGAGCTCGCCCGGCTCTAGTCAGGACGGCGCGAGCCCGACCAGGCGGGCCAGCTCGGCCGTCGCCCGGGCGAAGAAGCGGTCGCCGTCCTCGACCGACCCGACCAGCTGGCCGAACAGCTCGAAGCCCACCGTGCCGAACAGCGCGCAGTAGGCGAGCAGGGCGCGCACCCGGACGGCGTCGTCGATGCCCGGGGCGTCCTGCCCGAGGATCTCCACGGCGGCGTCGCCGAGCAGGCCCGGCTCCCGGCCGCCGTCCCCGGTGAGCAGCCCGGCCCGGGCGGCGTCGCCGAGGATCCGGCCGAGGACGATGCCGACCCGCGACGCCGCCGGCACCGTGTCCCGCGGCGCGGCGTAACCGGGTACGGGCGAGCCGTAGAGCAGCGCGTACTCGTGCGGGTGCGTCCGCGCCCAGTCCCGCACCGCGGCGCACACCGCCGACCAGCGCCGCTCCGGTGCCGCGGCGGGGTCGTCGGCGGCCTCGGCCGCGGCACCGAGGGCGTCGTAACCGTCGATGATCAGCCGGGTCAGCAGGTCGTCGCGGCTGGGGAAGTAGCGGTACACCGCCGACGACGCCATCCCCACCTCCCGCGCCACCGCGCGCAGCGAGAGGGCCGCGGCGCCGACCTCGGCCAGTTGCCGGCGCGCGGCCTCGGTGATCTCGGCGGTCAGCTCGGCGCGGACGCGCTCGCGGGCAGTGGGCACGCCCGGATGGTGCCGTATCGAGAGCGGTGCACGCAAGTGCGAGCAGCGTTCTTGACAGGCAGTCGAGCAGGTGAGATCGTCGTTCGCGAACGAGAGCACCGCTCTCGTCGGAGCGGACGAGGAGTCCTCATGGCACTGCACGTGATCGTGGGCAAGGGCCCGGTGGGCACGACGACGGCCGAGCTGCTGGCCGCCCGGGGCCACCAGGTACGGGTCCTCTCCCGCAGCGGCGGCACCTCCACCGGCACCGTCGAGCACCGCCGGGTCGACGCCGCCGACGCCCGGGCGCTCACCGAGGCCGCGGCCGGCGCCGCCGCGCTCTACAACGCCGTCAACCCGGCCTACCACCGCTGGCCCACCGACTGGCCGCCGGTCGCCGCCGCCCTGCTCGCGGCCGCCGAGCGCACCGGCGCGGTGCTGGTGACGATGTCGAACCTCTACGTGTACGGCCGGCCGACCGGGCCGATGACGCCGGACAGCCCGCTGGCGGTCACCGACACCAAGGGCCGGGTGCGGACGACCATGTGGCGCGACGCGCTCGCCGCGCACGAGGCCGGTCGGATCCGGATGACCGAGGCCCGCGCCGGGGACTTCGTCGGACCGCAGGTCCCGCCCGCCCAGTCGCACCTCGTGCGCCAGCTGGAGACGCTGCGCCGCGGCCGCCGCGCCTGGGTGGTCGGGGACCCCGACGTGCCGCGCAGCTGGACCTACCTCCTCGACGTCGCCGCCACGCTGGCCGTCCTGGGCACCGACGAGCGGGCCCTGGGCCGCGCCTGGCACGTGCCGAGCAACCCGCCGCGCTCGCAGCGCCAGGCCCTCGCCGACCTGGCCCGGGCGATGGGCCGCCCGCCGGTGCCGGTCAGCGGCATCCCGTGGCCGGTGCTCTCCGCCCTCGGGGTGGTCGCGCCGAAGATGCGCGAGATCGTCGACGTCCGGCACCAGTTCGACCAGGAGTTCGTCCTGGACGCGACGGCGACCACCGAGACCTTCGGCCTCACCGCCACCCCGTGGGACCAGGTGGTCGCGGCGACGGTGGGCGCCCCGGTGGCGTCCCGGGCCTGAGTGCCCGGTGGGGTCTCCCCGGACGGCGGGCGCTCAGCGGACCCGGTCGACGACGTTGACCGGGTCGCTGTCCGGCGTGACCGGGTCGCCGGGCCGGGCCGGGGCCACCTCCAGCCGGCTGGCCAGCAGCGCGTCGACAGCCGCCACGGTGCCGCCGACGTAGGTGCTGGTCAGCGCGGGGTCGGTGACGACGCACCAGGCGCGGTCGGCCGGCCACCACAGGGAGGCGCTCTGCTCGCGCGGCTCGGGGGCGAAGTTCTCGGCGGCCCGCTCGACCGGGCCGCGCACCAGCAGCAGGTCGGCGCGGGGCAGCAGCAGCCGCGGCAGGTCGGCGACAGCGCCGTCGTCCCAGCCGAACCAGCACTCGCCGGGGGTGGTGGTGTGCCCGGCGAGCACCGCGGCCAGCTCGCGGGCGACGTGCGCGGGCAGGTGCCCCTCGGCCGGGGCGTCGTTCCACAGCCCGGGCTGGTCGGCCTCGCCGAGGTGGTCCCAGGAGCCGGTGATGCCCGGCCACTGCATCAGCCGGTGCGGGGTCGTGCCGTTGGCCGCGGCGACCTCGTCCCAGCGGACGTGCACGTCGGCGTCGCCGTCGTAGCGGACGGCGGGGTGGAACACGCGGGCGGCGGCGGCGAAGCCGGCGGGGAGGAGCGCGGCGACGGTCTCCGGCGGAGCCCGGCGGACGGACTCGGCGATCCAGCGGCCGGCCGGCGCGGTGCGCCCCACGATCGACACCGGGCGCTGCCCCCTCCCCCGGGAAACGGACAACCCCCGGGCTGCTCCGCGGCGCCGTCCCGGTACGGGTGGCAGCTCGCGGGCCGACTGGACAAGTGTCGGCGGCCCGGGGGTCGGGTGACTGTCCGGTTCTCGCTCGCCGCCGTACGACGGACGGGCGATCATGCCGTCGTTCGGATTCCACTCCGAACGGGCGGCCCATCTGGACGGCGGCTAGCGGACAGCCACCTCACGAGTCCGATAAGCATGCAAAGTACGGACCACCTCCTCTCTCGTGTACCTCGACGGTACGACGTGGTTCCGGGGTCGGCAACGACGTTCTTCAGCCGTCGGCGGAACCCCGGCGTGGCGAGGGAGAGCCGGGCGTGTCGGACCCCCGCTGGTAGACGTCGGGGATGTCGTCGTGGTCGGCGTCGACCTGCTCCATCTCCCAGATCTGCCGGTACCGGCGGTTGCGGAGCCGCAGCACGATCGTGGCCAGCAGGGCCGACAGCAGGGTGCCGAGGAGCACACCGACCTTGACGTGCTCGTCGCGCTCGCTCCCGACGCCGAAGGCCAGCTCGCCGATGAGCAGGGACACGGTGAAACCGATGCCGCCGAGCAGCGCCAGGCCCACCACGTCGGGCCAGCCCAGGTCGTCGGCGAACTCCGCCCGGGTGAACCGGGTGACCAGCCAGCTCGCCCCGACGATGCCGACGACCTTGCCCACGACGAGGCCGGCGATGATCCCCAGGGTCACCCGGTCGTTGATCGACTCGACCAGCCCGGACAGCCCGCCGACGGTGACCCCCGCGGCGAAGAACGCGAAGACCGGGACGGCGAAGCCCGCCGAGATCGGGCGGAACCGGTGCTCGAGGTGCTCGGCCAGGCCTGGCCCGGCGCCGGGTCCCCCGGCCGCCTCGCTGCGGACCACCGGCACGGTGAAGGCGAGCAGGACGCCGGCCACGGTCGCGTGCACGCCCGACTCGTGGACGAACACCCAGGTGAGCACCGCCAGCGGCAGCAGCAGCCACCACGAGCGGATCCGCTTCTGCACGAGGAACCCGAACACCGCCAGCGGCACCAGGGCCAGTGCCAGCCAGCCGGCGGCCAGCGACGTCGTGTAGAAGACCGCGATGATCGTGATGGCCAGCAGGTCGTCGACGACGGCGAGGGTGAGCAGGAACGTGCGCAGCGCGCTGGGCAGGTGGGTGCTGATCACGGCCAGGACGGCGAGGGCGAAGGCGATGTCGGTCGCCGTCGGGATCGCCCAGCCGCGCAGGGCGTCCCCGCCCCCCAGGTTGATGACCGTGTAGAGCACCGCCGGCACGATCATCCCACCGACGGCGGCGGCCACCGGCAGTGCCGCCCGGCGGGGGTCGCGCAGGTCGCCGCCCACGAACTCCCGCTTGAGCTCGAGCCCGGCGACGAAGAAGAAGATCGCGAGCAGGCCGTCGGCCGCCCACGTGCCCAGGCTCAGGTCCAGGTGCAGCGAGGCCGGCCCGACACGGGTGTCACGCAGCGCCTCGTAGGCCGCCGACCACGGCGAGTTCGCCCACGCGAGGGCGATGACGGTGCCGATCAGCAGCAGGACGCCGCCGACGGTCTCCTTGCGCAGGATGTCCGCGATCCGGCTGGTCTCGGTCCACGAGCCGCGGGCGAACATGCGGGTGGATCCGTGAGGGGCGTTCATGGGGCGGCTCCGGGGCGGTGGGTCGGGTCGGACACCGCCGACCAGACTTCCCGGCACACCCGGGGGAAGCCTAGCGGCGGGGTCCCGTCGTCGCCGTCCGGAGCCGGGGCCGTCCGTAGAGTGGGCGCCGTGGACCCCCGCCCGGCACCGCCCCCGCGGGAGCGTTCTCTCCGGCCGGCCGAGCTGGCCGGCCGCCGCGTGGGCGTGTGGGGTCACGGCCGCGAGGGCCGCGCCGCCGTCCGGGCCGCACTGGCCGCCGGGGCCGCCGGGGTGCTCGTCGCCGACAGCCGCCCGGTCGACCCCGCGTCCCTGCCCGAGGGCGTCACCGCGACCACCGACGCCGCCGACCTCGCCGGCTGTGACGTCGTCGTCCGCTCCCCGGGGATCAGCCCGTACCGCGAGGACGCGCGGCAGCTGGCCGACCGGACCGTGGTGACCACCGGCACCGGCATGGCGCTGGCCGAGGCCGCCGCGCGGGGCGTCCCGGTGCTGTGCGTCACCGGCACCAAGGGCAAGAGCACGACCAGCGCGCTGGCCGCCGCCGTCCTCACCGCGGCCGGGCGCCCGGCGGTGCACGCCGGCAACATCGGCACCCCGCTGCTCGACGTCCTGGCCGACGTGGGGGACCGGACGCTCGTCGTGGAGATCTCCAGCTACCAGGCCGCCGCCGTGCCGGACTTCGCCGGCCGTGGGGCGCTGACCTCGCTGGCGCCCGAGCACCTGGACTGGCACGGCTCGGAGGCGACCTACTTCCGCGACAAGCTGCGGGTCTTCACCGCCTGCCCGGAGCGGTCGGTGGTGGTCAGCGCGCAGGCGCGGCCACTGGCCGAGCGCCACCTCGACCCCGCCCAGCTGGTCGACCCCGCCGAGGTGCTGCCACCCGGCCTGGCCGACCGGGCCCGCCCGGTGCACCTGCCCGGCGCGCACAACCGCAGCAACGTCGCCGTCGCGCTGGCCGCCTGCGCGCTGCTCGGCCTCGACCTCGCCGCGGCCGCCGACGCGGTCACGGCGGCGGTCGCGGGTTTCCGCGCGCTGCCGCACCGGCTGGCGCCCGTGGCCACGCTGGGCGGCGTCACCTTCGTCGACGACACGCTCTCCACCACGCCGGTGTCGGTGCTCGCCGCGCTCGACGCCCTGGCCGACCGCCCGGTGACGCTGATCGCCGGCGGCCAGGACCGGGGGCTGGACTACACCGGCCTGGCCGCGGCGTTGGTGCAGCGGCGGGACTCCGTCGCGCTGGTCACCGTCCCCGACACCGGGGGGCGGCTGGCCGACGACGTCCGCCGGGAGGCCGCCGGGGCGGCGGTGCGCCTCACCGAGACGCAGTCCCTCGCCGAGGCGGTGGCGGCGGCGATCGCCGGCACGCCGCCGGGCGGGGTCGTGCTGCTCTCGCCCGGCGCCCCCAGCTACAACCGCTACCGCGACTTCGAGGAGTTGGCAGCCACCTATGAGCACGTCCTCGCCGATGCCGGCGCCGAGCGTGTCTGACCGCCCGGGCACCGGCGCCTTCGTCGTCGCCGGCCGGTCCCTGGACCGCGCCACCGGCGAGGCCGCCTTCACCTACCGGCTCGGCGACGACGAGTTCACCGAGCGGCTGACCCTCGACCCCGCGCTGCTGACCGGCCCGGCGCCCGCGCAGCTCGACGCCGCCCTCGACCTGGTGCACCTGGTCATGGGCACCAGCTACTACAAGCTGGCCGCGCCCGGCCGGGTCGTCGTCGAGCGGCCGGTCACCGCCGCCCAGCTCGCCGTCGCGCGGGCGGCCTACACCGACGGGCTCGGCGAGTTCGCCGCGGTGAACCGGCTGCCGGTGCCGCACCGGGTCGAGTTCGACGTCGAGGTCCGCCCGGCCGGCCCGGCGCCGTCCCCCGGCACCCGCGGTGCGCTGCTGCCGGTCGGCGGCGGCAAGGACTCCGCGCTGGCCCTGGTCGTCGTCCCCGACGGCACCGCCCTGGCGGTCAACCCCACCGGCGCGCAGCGCGACGTCGCCCGCGCGGCCGGTGTGCCGCTCCTCGAGGTGCGCCGCCGGCTCGACCCGCTGCTGGCCGAGCGCACCGCGCAGGGCGGCCTCAACGGGCACGTCCCGGTGACCGCGATCAACTCCGCGATCGCCACGCTGGTGGCCGTGCTCGGTGGCCACGACCCCGTGGTCTTCGCCAACGAGCGCTCCGCCGACGAGGAGACGCTCACCGTCGACGGCGCGAGCGTGAACCACCAGTACTCGAAGTCCTTCGCCTTCGAGCGGCTGTTCACCGCGGCCGCCGCCGAGGTCGGCACCGGCTACTTCAGCCTGACCCGGCAGCTGTCGGAGCTGGCCACGGTCGCCGCCGTCGCCGCGCTACCACTGCGCTCCGACATCCTCAGCTGCAACCGCTCCTACACCCAGCGACACCTGGGCGGGCAGGCCGAGCAGCGCTGGTGCCTGCACTGCGACAAGTGCCTGTTCACGTTCCTCTGCTTCGCTGTCTTCCTCACCCCCGACGAGGCGCACGAGGTGTTCGGCGGCAACCCGCTGGACGACCCCGCGCTGGCCGACGGGTTCCGCAGGCTGTGGGCCACCGAGAAGCCCTTCGACTGCGTGGGGGAGCGGGCCGAGAGCGCCGCGGCGATGGCGCACCTGGCCGCCAGCCGCTCGTGGGGTGACGCGCCGGTGGTGCGGCTGCTGGGCGCCGAGGCCGCCGACGCCGCGGAGGTCACCGGGGCCACCGTCGCCCGGTTCCTGCCGCCGCGTGGCGAGCACGGCATCCCGCAGCGGTACCTCGAGGCGCTGCAGCGGGTGCTGGCCGGCTCCCGCAGCGCCGTCGCCTAGCCCGGCCGGAACTACGCTCGTCGCCGTGGGACCGGAGCACGGGACGGCGCCGCTGGCCGAGCGGCTGCGGGCGCAGGGACTGCGGCTGACGCCCCAGCGCCAGCAGGTGCTCGCCGCCGTCGCCGCCCTCGACCACGCCACCCCCGAGGCCATCGGCGCGCGGCTGCGCGAGCAGGCCGGACCCGACGGCGCGGCCCCCGACACCTCGACGGTCTACCGCACGCTGGAACTGCTCGAGCGGCTCGGCCTGGTCTGGCACACCCACCTGGGCAAGGGAGCGCCGGTCTACCACTCCTCCGAGCACCCGCACCTGCACGTGGTCTGCGCCTCGTGCGGCGAGATCTCCTCCGCCGACCCGGGTCTCCTCGACGCCGCGGCGGAACGTCTGGCGGCCGACCTGGGTTTCACCGTGGACGTGGGGCACGTCGCGCTGTCGGGGACGTGCCGTCGATGCAGGGAAGCCGGGACGGAGAACCCATGACCACCTCACCGCTGGCCGCGCGAGCAGGCGCCGTCGTCGCCGAGGGCGCGACCGTGGCCGCCCACCTCGGCGACCCACTGCGCGAGCAGCGGCTGCTCGCCGAGCGCGCCGGCTGGGTCGACCGCAGCGACCGGGACGTGCTCACCGTCCCCGGCGCCGACCGGCTCACCTGGCTGCACAGCCTCACCAGCCAGCACCTCGAGCGGCTCGCCGACGGCACCGGCACCGAGGCGCTGGTGCTCTCGCCGCACGGCCACGTGGAGCACCACCTGGTCCTCGCCGAGCTCGCCGGCACCACCTGGGCCGACGTCGAGCCCGGCACCGGGGCCGCCCTGCTGGCCTTCCTGCAGCGGATGGTCTTCATGCTGCGCGTCGAGCCGGCCCTGGTCACCGGCGAGTGGGCGGTGCTGTCGCTCGTCGGCCCGCGCGCGCCGGAGGTGCTGGCCGCCGCCGGGCTGCCCGCGCCCGCGGCCCCGTACGCCGTCGCCGCGCTGCCCGACGGCGGCTGGGCGCGGCGGATGCCGCCGCTCGGCGACGGCGGCGCGACCGCGTTCGACCTGCTCGTCCCCCGTGCCGACCTCGCCGCCCGCGCCGACGCGCTCTCCGCCGCGGGTGCGGGCGCCGCGGGGCTGGACGCCTACGAGGCCCTGCGGGTCGAGGCGCGCCGCCCGCGGCTGGGCACCGACACCGACCACCGCACCATCCCCAACGAGCTGGAGTGGCTCACCAGCGCCGTCCACCTCGACAAGGGCTGCTACCGCGGGCAGGAGACCGTCGCCCGCGTGCACAACCTCGGCCGCCCGCCGCGGCGGCTGGTCCTGCTCCACCTCGACGGCGTCAGCGAGGACCTGCCCGCCCCGGGCGCCCCGGTGCTGTCCGGGGCCCGCGAGGTGGGCCGCGCCGGCACCGTGGTGCGCCACCACGAGCTGGGCGTCGTCGCGCTCGCGCTGGTCAAGCAGTCGGTGGGCGCAGCCGCCGAGCTCACCGTGGGCGGCTCGCGCGCCGTCGTCGACCCCGACGACGTCCCGGCCGCGGTCGACGACACCCGGGCCGCCGCCCGCGACCGGGTCCGGGCCGTCCGGTCTGCCACCATCGGGCGGTGACCTCGCTGAGCCCCGACCCGACGCCCGCCGGCGGTGCGGCCGTCGACGAGCTGCTCGACCCCGCCTTCCTCCGCGCCGTCGAGCAGCGGTCCATGTCCGACGTGCGGCAGCTGCGCCGCCGCGCCGAGCAGGAGGAGGTCAACCTCTCCTACACGCGGCGGCTGCTGCAGGGCCGGCTCGACATCGTGCGCCGCGAGCTGCAGCGCCGGGCCGACCAGGACGGCCGCTCGCTGCTCGACCTGCTGCCGGAGATCCTCGCCGAGAAGGGCCGCGGGCCGGCGCACGGCCTGGGCCGGCACCAGACGCTGCAGCCCGCCGCGCCCGGCGTCTACGAGTCGTGGGTGCACGGCCTGACGCCCGACGTCGACCTGTCCGACGTCGCCGCGCTCCCGGACACCGACCTGGAGCGGGCCGCCCGCGCGCTCGCCGCCGCCGAGGGGTCGCTGTCCGAGCGCCGCCGCGGCGTGCAGCAGGTCATGGACACCCTCGCCGGGGAGCTCGCCCGCCGGTACCGCAACGGCGAGGCCGACGTCGCCGCGCTGCTCGCCGCCGAGGGTCGATGACGGACTGGCCCGACGCGCCGGTCCTCGTCGAGGTGTGGCGCTCGGGGTTCCTGGAGTCGGTGCACCGCGGCGCCGTCGTCGTCGTGGACCCCGACGGCGCGGTGCGCTGGTCGGCCGGCGACGTCGACCGCCCGGTCCTCCCGCGGTCGGCCAACAAGCCCGTGCAGGCCACCACCTACCTGGCCGCCGGCTGGGTCCCCCGCTCCGGCGAGGAGCTGGCGATCGCGGCCGGCTCGCACCTCGGCGAGGACGGCCACCGCGATCTCGCCGAGGGCATTCTCGCCGCCGCGGGCCTGGACCCGTCGGCCCTCGGCTGCCCGCCGGCCCTGCCCGGACACGAGCCGACCCGCGCCGCCTGGCTGGTCGCCGGCCGCGCGCCCGAGCGGCTGGCGATGAACTGCTCGGGCAAGCACGCGGCGATGCTCGCGGCCTGCGCCGCCGCCGGCTGGCCGACCGAGGGCTACCTGCAGCGGGAGCACCCGCTGCAGCAGGCGATCGAGGCCCGCCTGGGCGCGGCGGCGGGTGAGCCGGTGGCGGCCGTGGTCGTCGACGGGTGCGGCGCGCCGCAGCACGGGCTGTCGCTGACGGGGCTGGCCCGCGGCGTCGGCTCACTCGTGGAGGCCCCGGCGGAGAGCCCGGAGCGGGCGGTGGCCGACGCGGTCCGGGCGCACCCCTGGTACGTCGCCGGCACCGGCCGGGAGGACACCGACCTCATGACCGCCGTCCCGGGCCTGCTCGTGAAGGGCGGCGCCGACGGCGTGCACGTCGCCGCGCTGCCCGGCCGCGGCGCGGTGGCCTTCAAGCTCGACGACGGCGGCGACCGCGGCCGGGCCCCGGTGCTCGCCGCCGCCCTCCGCCGGCTCGGTGTCGACGCCGGCGTGCTGACGCCGTGGTCGGCTCCGCCCGTGACCGGTGGCGACGGCGTCGTGGGCGAGGTCCGGCCGTCGGCCGTGCTCGCCGACTGACCTGCGGGGAGGGAGCGACACGCCGGGTGTGAGGCGACTCACGGAGGACTGCTAGCAGCTGCGCTTGCAGTTGCTAGCACCCCTGCCTACCGTCGAGTACGTGCAGACCCCCGGCGAGTTCGTGAGCGGTCAGGTGAGGTCGGTCCGCGAGAAGGTGGACCAGTTCGCCGGCAGCGTCGCGGAGACGGTCGCGGCCGAGGCCCAGCAGGTCTCGACCGTGCGCTCGCAGGTGGGGGAGTTCATCCGGGAGCAGCGCAGCGCCGCCCGGGTGTCCCTGCGCGAGCTCGCCCGCGCCGCGGGAGTGAGCAACCCCTACCTCTCGCAGGTGGAGCGGGGGCTGCGCAAGCCGTCGGCGGAGATCCTCGCCGCCATCGCCAAGGGACTGGAGATCTCCGCCGAGACGCTCTACGAGCAGGCGGGCATCCTCGACCGGCGCGCCGGCAACCCCGACACGGTCGCGGCCATCCGGTCCGACGACCAGCTCTCCGAGCGGCACAAGGCCGTGCTGCTCGAGCTGTACGAGACCTACGTCCGCGAGCACGCCACCGCTCCCCGCGGATCCGTGAGCACCGCCCGGGACCGCACGCCCGGGGACGACCCGAACCCCTCCAAGGAGACCGCATGACCACCGCCACCTCCCTCCTCGAGCAGGTCGCCGAGCGCGGCCGCACCCCGCTGCTGGTCGCCGTCGGCGCCGGTGACCTCGCCGTCGAGCAGGCCCGCACCGTCCTCGCCTCGCTGCGCTCGCGCGCCGTGGCCCTCCCCGGCGAGGCCCAGGTCCAGGTCGACCTCGCCACCCGCGAGGCCCGCACCCGCGCCGAGCAGGCCGCCGACCGCGCCCGCCAGCTGGCCACCGTCGTCCGCCCCGACGCCGTCGTGACCACCGTCAACGGGCTGGTCGAGCAGGCCCGCACCCAGGCCGTCGGCACCGTCGAGGCGCTGGCCGAGCGCGGCGCCGACGTCCTGCAGGAGCTGCGCCGTCAGCCCGGCCTCCGCCGCTTCGTGGTGCGCGCCGAGCAGGCCGTCGACACCGTCGAGGACGCCGTCGAGGAGGTCATCGAGGAGGCCGCCGAGGCCGTGACCGAGGCCTCCGACGAGATCACCTCGCGGGTCCAGAAGGCCGCCTCCCGGACGACCAAGGCCGCCGCCAAGGCCGAGGCCGCGGTCGAGGAGACCGCCGAGCAGGCCAAGGCCACCCTCGAGGAGACCGTCGAGGCCGCCGACCAGGCGACCGCCAAGGCCGCCCGCAAGCCCGCGAAGCGCACCACCGCCGCGCGCTCGTCGGCCGCCAAGGGCACCTCGGCCCGCGTCACCCGCACCCGCACCACCAAGAAGACCACCGACTGACGAAGGACCCTCCTGCTCCTGCAGGAGGGCCGCGACCCAGGGTGACGATCCAGGGCCCCGGAGCTGCACGTCGCGCTCCGGGGCCCTGTCGCGTCCCGGGACGGTGTCCACCCGTCGGAGGCAGCCCGAGCACCGCTCCGGCGGGTACCCTCCGGGCATGTCCTTCGACGCGATCGTGCTGTTGGCGCTCTACTACGCCACGCAGGCGCTGACCGTCTGGGCACTCGTCGACGCCGTGATCCGCCCGGCCGCCGGGTACGTCGCGGCCGGCAAGCTCAGCAAGCCGGCCTGGGCGGCCATCACCGCGCTGGCCGCGGTGGTCATCTACCTGCAGGGCCCGATGACCTTCCTCGGCCTGCCCGCGGTCATTGCCGCCGTCGTCTACCTCGTCGACGTGCGCCCGGCCGTCCGCGGCGTGCAGCGGGGCAACAGCAGCTGGTGACGCAACGGCCGGCTCAGTACCGGTCGTCGCGCGGCATGAACGCCCACAGCACCAGGTAGGCGATGAACTGCGGCCCCGGCAGGATGCACGAGACCACGAAGGCCAGCCGCAGGGCCCCGGTGGAGATGCCGTAGCGGCGGGCGATGCCGGCGCAGACGCCGGCGATCATCTTGTTGCGGGTGTCGCGGGCCAGCCGGCGCGGAGCCGGTGCGGGATAGGTCATGTCCCGACCCTAGGTGCGGCACCGGCCGCCGGGCATCGGGGAAGACCCTGGTCAACGGCTGAACACACCCGGAGGCGGTTCCGGGGAGGCCACCGCCTGCGCGTCCCGGACTGGCGGCGCGTCGCCCGCGAAGCGCGCCAGGTCCTCGCCGGCCACCACCCGCGCCGGCATCGGGTCGCCCGCGCAGCGCCGGGTCAGGGCGGCCACCGGCAGCGGCGCGTCGGAGGCCACCGTCACCAGGTTGCCGAAGCGCCGGCCGCGCAGCGTCCCGGGCTCGGCCAGCACGCAGACGTGCGCGAACACCGCCTGCAGCGTGGCCACCTGGCCGCGGGCGAAGCGCAGCGGCGGCCCGTCGGCGACGTTGGCGGTCAGCACGCCGCCCGGCCGCAGCACGCGGCGGGCCTCGGCGGCGTACTCGACGGTGGTCAGGTGCGCCGGGGTGCGGGCCCCGGCGAAGACGTCGCTGACGACGACGTCCGCGCTGCCGGTGGGCAGGGCGGCGAGCCCGGCGCGGGCGTCGGCGGCGCGCACCCGCACCCGCGCTCCCCGCGGCAGCGGCAGGTGGGCCCGGACCAGGTCGGTGAGCCGCTGGTCGGCCTCGACCACCCGCTGCCGCGAGCCCGGCCGGGTGACGGCGACGTAGCGGGCCAGCGTCAGCGCACCGCCGCCCAGGTGCACCGCGTCGACCGGCTCCCCCTCGGGAGCGACCAGGTCGAGGACGTGGCCCATCCGGCGGACGTACTCGAACTCCAGGTGCGCGGGGTCGTCGAGGTCCACGTGCGACTGCGGCGTCCCCGCCACCACGAGCACCCAGGAGCCGTCGCGGTCGGCGTCGCCGAGCAGCTCCGCGGTGCCGCCGTCGACCTCGGTGGGGCCCGGTGGCACCACCGGCGTCCGGTCCCTCCTCACCGCGGCGCGACCGCGGACCAGCGGACGCTGAGCTCGCCGTGCCGCCAGCGCCGGGTGGTGCCGACCAGCGGCCAGCCGTCGTCGGCCAGCGTCTGCACCGCGGCGACCCAGCGCTGCCGCGGCCCGAAGGTCGACAGCCCTGCCGCGGCCGCCCACGCGGCGTCGAACGCGCGCAGCAGCTCGTGCACCGGCTGCCCGGGCACGTTGTGGTGGATCAGCGCCTTGGGCAGCCGCTCGGCGAGGTCGGAGGGCCGGTCGAGGTCGGCGACCCGCGCGGCGAGGGTGAGGGTGAGTGGCCCGTCGGCGTCCAGCGCCACCCAGCTCGCCCGCCGTCCCCACTCGTCGCAGGTGCCCTCGACCAGCAGCCCGCCCGGGCCCAGGGCGGCGCACGTGGTCTCCCAGGCGCGGGCCGCGGACGCCTCGTCGTACTGGCGCAGCACGTTGAACTCGCGCACCAGCACCGGCCGCAGCCCGGCGAGCTCGAAGCCGCCGACGCGGAAGTCGACGCGCGGCGGGTCGCGGTCCTCGGCGACGGCGTCGACGCGGGCGGGGTCGATCTCCAGGCCCACGACCTCGAGCCCCGGCACCTCGGGGCCGAGCCGGTCGGCGAGCTCGAGGGTGGTCACCGCCGACGAGCCGTAGCCCAGGTCGACCACCAGCGGGCGGACGGCGTCACGCAGCCGCGGGACCTGCGTGGCTAGGATCCAGCGGTCGACCCGGCGCAGGCGGTTGGCGTTGGTGGTGCCGCGCGTCGGCAGGCCCAGGGCCCGGGCGCGGCCCGCGGCCAGCCGGGGGTGGGCCCTGCGCGGTGCCAGGTTCGCCCGGCGCTTGTGCTCGCTGCCGCCCTCACTCACCGGACCCGAGGGTAGTCGGCCTCCCGGGTCGCCTCGCCGCCCGCGTCCACCCCGTGCGGCCCGGCCACCGATCGGCGTGACCCGATTACCGTGGGGCGGTGCTCGTCCGATCCGACGCCCGTCTCGCCGACCTCACCACCCTCGGGGTGGGTGGGCCCGTGCAGCGGCTGGTCGAGGTCACCGACGCCGCCGACCTGGTCGCCGCCGTCCGCGAGGCCGACGAGGCCGGCCGGCCGCTGCTGGTGCTCGGCGGGGGCTCCAACGTCGTCGCCCCCGACGCGGGGTGGGACGGCGACGTCGTGGCCGTGCGCAGCCGCGGCGTCGAGCGGCGCGGCGACGTCCTCGAGGTGCAGGCCGGGGAGGACTGGGACGACCTCGTCGCGTACACCGTCGAGCAGCAGCTGGCCGGGATGGAGGCGCTCTCGGGCATCCCCGGCTCGACCGGCGCCACCCCGGTGCAGAACGTGGGTGCCTACGGCCAGGAGGTCGCCCAGACGATCACCGGGGTGCGGGTGTGGGACCGCGCCGAGAAGACCGAGCGGACGCTGGCCACCGCCGAGTGCGACTTCGGCTACCGCGACAGCCGGTTCAAGCGGGAGCCCGGCCGCTTCGTCGTCCTGACCGTGACCTTCGCGCTCGAGTCGGGACCGCTGTCGCGGCCGGTCGGCTACGCCGAGCTCGCCAAGCGGCTGGGCGTCGACCTGGGTGGCCGGGCGCCCCTGGCCGACGTCCGCGCCGCGGTGCTCGACCTGCGCCGGGGCAAGGGGATGGTCGTCGACCCGGCCGACCCCGACACCCGCAGCGCCGGGTCGTTCTTCACCAACCCGGTCGTCCCGGCCGGGCAGGCGGTGCCGGGGTGCCCGAGCTGGCCGGCCGGCGACGGGCGGGTCAAGCTCAGCGCCGCGTGGCTGGTGCAGTCGGCGGGCTTCGGCCGCGGCACCCGCGAGGGCCGGGTCGGGACGTCGTCGCGGCACAGCCTGGCGCTGACCACCGAGCCGGGTGCCACGGCGGCCGAGCTCATGGCCTTCGCCGACCGCGTCGTCGCCGCCGTCCACGACCGCTTCGGCGTCACGCTGGTCCCCGAGCCGCAGCGGCTCTGACGCCGTCGCCCGGCGTCGCCGCGCGGTGCCCGACCTCGCGCTGCAGGGTGAGGTCGGGCACCGCGGGGTGCGGTCGCCGCGCGGTGTGGCCGTTCACACCACCGGGGACCCCAGTTCGCGCAGGTGCGGCCGGCTGCGCGGGGTCACTCGGACTCGCGGTGCACCTTGTGCTGGGCGGCCTGGGCGCGCGGCCGGACGACGAGCAGGTCGACGTTGACGTGGTGCGGCCGGGTGAGCGTCCAGGCGATGCAGTCGGCGACGTCCTCGGCGACCAGCGGCTCGCGCACCCCGCGGTAGACGGCGTCGGCGGCCTCCTGGCTGCCGGTGCGGACGAGCGAGAACTCCTCCGTCCGCACCATCCCGGGCGCGATCACGATGACCCGCACCGGCTCGCCGACCAGCTCCAGCCGCAGGGTCTCGGCCAGGGTGTGCACGCCGTGCTTGGCCGCCGTGTACGACGCGCCGCCCTCGTAGCTGACGATCCCCGCCGTGGAGCCGACGAACAGCACGTCGCCGGCGCCCGAGGAGCGCAGCGCCGGCAGGAGGGCCTTGGTCAGCCGGACGGTGCCCAGCACGTTGACGTCGTAGGTCCGCGCCCACGAGTCGAGGTCGGCCTCGGCCACCGGGTTGACGTCGAAGGCGCCGCCGGCGTTGTTGACCAGGACGTCGACCCGGGGGACCGCGGCCGCGAAGGCCCCGACGGAGGCGGCGTCGGTGACGTCGAGCGGCAGCGCGCGGCCACCGATCCGGTCGGCGAGCGCGGTCAGCCGGTCCAGCCGCCGGGCGCCCAGGACGACGTCGAACCCCTCGGCCGCCAGCCGTTCCGCCGTCGCGGCGCCGATGCCGCTGGAGGCGCCGGTGACGACGGCGGTGCGCCCGGACCCGGGCAGCGGGGCGGGGCCGGAGGGTGAGAGATCGCTGACACCGGGCATGTGGCCATCCTGTCGCTGTTGCAGGATGGAGAGCCGACAGGGGTGCCGCGACGGCGCTCCGGACGGGGACGAGGCGGGAGGTCGGAGTGCCTGCTCGCCGTCTCCTGCCGCACCGTGCGCCGCGCCGGGTGGCGACCATCTCGGTGCACACCAGCCCGCTCGACCAGCCCGGCGCCGGCGACGCCGGCGGCATGAACGTCTACATCGTCGAGGTCTCCCGCCGGCTGGCCGCTCGCGGCATCGCCGTCGACGTCTTCACCCGCGCCACGTCCAGCGACCTGCCGCCGGTGGTCGAGATGAGTCCCGGCGTCTGCGTGCGGCACGTCAGCGCCGGGCCGTTCGAGGGCCTGGGCAAGGACGAGCTGCCCGCCCAGCTGTGCGCCTTCACCGCCGGCGTGCTGCGCGAGGAGGCCCAGCACGAGCCCGGGCACTACGACGTCGTCCACTCGCACTACTGGCTCTCCGGCCAGGTCGGCTGGCTCGCGCGCGACCGGTGGAGCGTGCCGCTGATCCACACCGCGCACACGCTGGCCAAGGTCAAGAACGCCGCGCTGGCGGACGGCGACCGCCCCGAGCCGCGGCTGCGGGTGATCGGCGAGGAGCAGGTGGTCGCCGAGGCCGACCGGCTGGTGGCCAACACCGAGGAGGAGGCGCGCCAGCTCGTCGAGCACTACGGGGCCGACCCGCGGCGCACCCTCGTCGTCCCGCCGGGGGTCGACCTCGACCGGTTCGCGCCCGGCGACCGCGCCGCGGCCCGCCGTGCCCTGGGCGTGCCCGCCGACGCCGTCGTGCTGGCATTCGTCGGTCGCATCCAGCCGCTCAAGGCGCCCGACGTGCTGCTGGCCGCGGCCGCCCGGATGCTGGAGGACGACCCTTCCCTCCGCGGCCGGCTGCAGGTGCACGTGGTGGGGGCGCCCAGCGGCTCGGGTCTGGAGGCGCCGCGCCAGCTCGAGGAGCTGGCCGCGTCCCTGGGCATCGCCGACCTCGTGCGCTTCCTGCCGCCGCAGCCGCCCGAGCGGCTGGCGCTGCACTACCGCGCCGCCGACGTCGCCGTCGTCCCCAGCCACAACGAGTCCTTCGGCCTGGTCGCGCTGGAGGCACAGGCCTGCGGGACGCCGGTGGTCGCCGCCGCGGTCGGCGGCCTGCCCACGGCGGTGCGCGACGGCGTCTCGGGGGTGCTCGTCGCCGGCCGCGACCCCGGTGCCTACGCCGCCGCCATCCGCTCGGTGCTGGCCCGGCGGCCGCTGCTGGCCGCCGGTGCCCGCCGGCACGCCGCGGACTTCTCCTGGGACCGCACCGCCGACGCCCTCGTCGCGGCCTACGCCTCGGCCGCCGCCGAGATGGCCGCGGCCGCGCGCCGCGCGCTGCGGCCGGTGGTCGGGGTCCCGCTGGGCACGCAGGTGGCCTGGTGACCGGCGGCACGGACGACGCCGAGCGCCCGGCCCGGGCCGACGTCGTGGCCCGGCTCGACGCCGTCGTCGACCGGACGCTGCGCGAGGCCGAGCTGGTGCACGAGCACCCGGCGCCGGGCCGGTGGCTGGTCGACCTGCCCGGCACGCACAAGCTCAAGACGGTGTGCGGGCTGGTCGTCGGCGAGCACGCGCTGCGGGTCGAGGCGTTCGTCTGCCGCCAGCCCGACGAGAACCGCGAGCAGCTGTGGACCCACCTGCTGCAGCGCAACGCCCGCATGTACGGCGTCGCCTGGTCGATCGACCGGGTCGGCGACATCTACCTGACCGGACGGCTGCCGCACGCCGCGGTGACGCCCGAGGAGCTCGACCGGGTGCTCGGCGCGGTGCTCAGCTACGCCGACGACTCCTTCAACACCCTGCTGGAGATCGGGTTCGGCACGTCGATCCGCCGCGAGTGGGAGTGGCGGGTCCGGCGCGGGGAGTCCCTGCGCAACCTCGAGGCGTTCGCCGCCTTCGCCCGGGCCGGCCGCACCGACCGGCAGGGTGACGGGGGAGGGGATCCCCCGGACGGCGGGGGATGACCGCCACCGAGCGGGACGGGGCGCTCGCCGAGGCCGAGGAGCGCCCCGGCTACGCCCGGCGGTGGTGGGTGCTGGCGACCATGACCATCTGCCTGCTCGTGGTGATCACCGGCAACACCACGCTCAACGTCGCCATCCCCACACTGCAGCGCGAGCTGGGCGCCACGCAGGGCGAGCTGCAGTGGGCCGTGGACGCCTACATCGTCGTCTTCGCCGGGCTGCTGTTCTCGTGGGGCGTGATCGGTGACCGGATCGGCCGGCGCCGGGTGCTGCTGGTCGGCCTCACCGTGTTCGCCGTCGGGTCGGTGTTCGCCGCGTTCTCCGGCAGCCCGCTCGAGCTCATCCTCTGGCGCGCGGTGATGGGGGTCGGCGGCGCCGCCGTGCAGCCGACCACCCTCGCCGTCATCACCAACGTCTTCCCGGCCGGTGAGCGCGGCCGCGCGATCGGCATCTGGGCGGCGACCGCGGGGCTCGCCGTCGCGGGCGGCCCGCTGGCCAGCGGCGCGGTGCTCACCCACTTCTGGTGGGGCGCGGTCTTCCTCGTCGGCGTCCCGGTGGCCGTGCTCGGCGTCGTGGGCACGCTGGCGGTCGTCCCCGAGTCCCGCGACCCGTCGCCGGGCCGGCTCGACGTCCCCGGGGTGCTGCTGTCGATCGTGGCCCTGGCCGGCCTGGTCTACGGGATCATCCACGCCGGCTCCGGGGTGGGCTGGGCGACGCCCGGGGTGCTGGTGCCGCTGGCCGGCGGCGCACTGCTCATGGCGCTGTTCGTCTGGCTGCAGCGGCGCTCCTCGCACCCGGCGCTGGACGTCTCGCTGTTCCGCGTCCCGGCCTTCTCCGCCGCGGCCGCCGCCCTCGGCCTGAACTTCTTCGCGCTGATGGGCGCCACCTTCTACCTCGTCTACTACCTGCAGGGCGCCCGCGGCTACGACCCGCTGCAGTCGGGTGCCGCGCTCATCCCGGTCGCGCTCGGGATGGCGCTCATGGCGACGCGCAGTTCCCGGCTGGCCGAGCGGTTCGGCGCCAAGGCCGTCTGCGCCGGCGGGTTCGCCCTCATCACCTTGTCGTTCCTGGGTTTCCAGCTGCTCGACGAGGCGGCGCCGCTGTGGCTGCTGGTCACCGTGCTGAGCGTGCAGGGGCTCGGCATGGGCGCGGTCATGGCGCCGGCCACCGAGTCGATCATGTCGGTGGTGCCGCGGGAGAAGGCCGGCGCCGGTGCCGCGGTCAACAACACCGTCCGGCAGGTCGGCGGCGCGCTGGGGGTGGCCATCCTCGGCTCGCTGCTGGCCACCGCCTACGCCGCGAACGTCGGCCGGGCCGTCGACGTGCTGCCCGCGCCGGTCCGCGACGAGGCCAGCACCTCGATCGCGGCCACGCTGGAGGCCGCCCGGGCGACGGCGGTGCAGGCCCGCGCGGCCGGCGACGAGGCCACCGTGGCCGCGGCGGTGAAGCTGGAGGACACCGCCCGCGACGCGTTCGTCTCGGCGATGCACCTGACCGCCGTCGGCACCGCCACCGCCTCGGCCGTCGCCGCCGTCGTGGTGCTCGTCTGGCTCCCCGGCCGCCGCCGGCCGGGGACAGGGGCGCCGTCCGCGGCCTAGCGTGGGCGGCGTGCAGGAGCCACCCGCGCAGCAGGAACGGCTCGGCCGGGCGCTGATCGGCGTGGTGGCCGCCTCCGGCCTGGTCTACCCGCTGCTGCTGTGCGCGGTGCAGCTCGTGCTCGCGCAGCTGGTCGTGGTCGACGTGGGCGCGACCGTGCTGTGGCTGGGCGTGGCGCTGACCTGCAGCGTGGCGCTGGTGGCCGCGGTGCGCTGGGGTGCGGCCCGCCGGGTGCGCAGCCCCTGGCTGCTGGTGGGCCTGGCGCCGCCGGTGCTCTACGAGGCCTGGGTGCTCTGGCCGCTGGTGACCCGTTAGGCCGCCTCGGCGGGCCGCCGGCCGGGCGGGTCGGGCAGGATGGACTCCGTGACCCAGTCTGCGGCGACCGCACCCGGCACCCTGGTCCTGCTCCGCCACGGCGAGAGCGAGTGGAACAAGGCCAACCTGTTCACCGGCTGGGTCGACGTCGAACTGTCGGACAAGGGCCGCGCCGAGGCCGCCCGCGGCGGCGAGCTGCTGGCCGAGCACGGCCTGCTGCCCGACGTGCTGCACACCTCGCTGCTCAAGCGCGCGATCACCACGGCGGAGCTGGCGCTGGCCGCCGCCGACCGGCAGTGGATCCCGGTACGCCGCTCGTGGCGGCTCAACGAGCGGCACTACGGCGCGCTGCAGGGCAAGGACAAGGCCGCCACCCTCGCCGAGTACGGCGAGGAGCAGTTCATGGTGTGGCGGCGCTCCTACAGCACCCCGCCGCCGCCGATCGAGCCCGGCAGCGAGTACTCCCAGGACGCCGACCCGCGCTACGCCTTCCTGCCGCCGGAGGTCCGCCCGGCCACCGAGTGCCTGGCCGACGTCGTCGTGCGGATGCTGCCGTACTGGTACGACGCGATCGTCCCCGACCTGCGCACCGGCGCCACGGTGCTGGTGGCCGCGCACGGCAACAGCCTGCGCGCGCTGGTCAAGCACCTCGACGGCATGGGCGAGGACGAGGTCGTGGGCCTCAACATCCCCACCGGCGTCCCGCTGCGCTACGACCTCGACGACGACCTGCGGCCGGTCAAGCCCGGCGGCGAGTACCTCGACCCCGAGGCCGCCGCGGCCGCGATCGAGGCGGTCAAGAACCAGGGCAAGAAGTGAAGGACCCCTCCGCGGGGTCCCGCCCCTCGCGGGCTCGGGGCGGGACCCTGCGGAGGGGCCGCGTCAGGTGGGGAGGGACGTCATCTCCCGCTCGCCGGTGACCAGGTAGACCACCCGGCGGGCGACGCTGACGGCGTGGTCGGCGAAGCGCTCGTAGTAGCGGCCGAGCAGCGTGATGTCGATGGCCGACTCCATGCCGTGCGGCCAGCCCGGGCTGAGCAGCTCGGTGAACAGCTGCCGGTGCAGCGCGTCCATCAGGTCGTCGTCGCTCTCGAGCTCGGTGGCCGCGCGGACGTCGAGCTTGGCGATCACCGCGCCGGTCTTGGTCACCAGGCTCTGCGCCACGTGGCCGGCCTCGAGGAAGATCGGCCGCACCTCGGCCGGGACGGCCGACTCGGGGAACCGCATCCGTGCCAGTTTCGCCACATGCACCGCGAGGTCGCCCATGCGCTCGAGGTCGGCGACGATCCGCATGGCGGTGGTGATCGTGCGCAGGTCCGTGGCGACCGGCTGCTGCCGGGCCAGCAGGGTGAAGCAGCGCTCCTCGATGCTCTCGCGCACCGCGTCGACGTGCTCGTCCCCGGCGATGACGAGGTCGGCGAGGGCGACGTCGGCGTCGAGCAGGGCAGTGGTCGCCTTGCTCATGGCCGAGCCGACCGAGTTCGCCATCTCCACCAGGCAGGTGTTGATGTCCTCGAGCTCCTCGCGGTAGTGCTCGCGCACGGGTCCTCCTCCCGACCGGTCGGACGCCGGCCCCGCCGTCCGGACACCGTCTGCTCGATGCGCCGCCAGCTGTCCCCCCGAGGGTAGGTGCTGTTCCGCGGCCTGCAGGTCCGGGCCGGGTGAACGCCGGGGCACCCGGGTGTGAACAATCGCCCGGACCGGTTCTGCGGCCACTCACACGGGGGATGTCCCCGGTGGGGTGCGGCCTAGCATCGGTTCCGTGATCCTGTTGGCCGTCCTCGGCGGCCTCGTCGTCGGCGCGGTCCTGGGGGCCGTCGTCGTCCTGCTGGCCCGGCGGTCGTCCGCCGCGGCCGAGCAGGCCGGGGCCGACCCCGGGGACGCCGCACGGGAGGCCGCGCTGGCCAGGAGACTGCTCGACCTCATGGACCCCGCCGTCGTCGTCCTCGACAAGGACGACGCCGTCGTGGTGGCCAATCCCGCGGCGCGGGCCCTCGGCATCGTCCGCGACCGGCGGCTGCTGGTCCCCGCCCTGCAGCAGGTGGTGCGCGCGGTGCACTCCTCGGGGAGCCGGCGCGCCGACGTGTCGCTGCCCGGCGAGCTCGTCGGTGGCGGCTCCCGGCTGGTCGGCGTCCACGGCATCCCGCTGGACGCCGTCCCCACCGTCGTCCCCGGCCCGGTCGCCCTCGTGCTCCAGGACGTCACCGAGGCCCGCCGGGTCGAGGCCGTCCGGCGCGACTTCGTCGCCAACGTCGGCCACGAGCTGAAGACGCCGGTGGGCGCCCTGGGCCTGCTCGCCGAGGCCATGCTCGGCGCCGCCGACGACCCCGAGACGGTGCAGCGCTTCGCCGCCCGCATGGCGCACGAGGCCGACCGGCTGGCCAAGCTGGTGCGCGAGCTGATCGACCTGTCACGGCTGCAGGGCGCCGAGCCGCTGCCGGAGCTGGTGCCCGTCGACGTCGACACGGTGCTCGCCGAGGCCGTCGACCGCACCGGCCTGGCCGCCGCCGCGAAGGGGATCACCATCGCCGTCGGTGGCCGGCGCGGGCTGGTGGTCCGCGGCGTGGAGTCCCAGCTGACGACGGCGGTCACCAACCTGCTGGCCAACGCCGTCGCCTACAGCCCGGAGAACACGCGGATCGCCGTCGGGGCGCGGGCGCGTAGCGGGCAGGCCGAGATCGCCGTCACCGACAGCGGGATCGGCATCCCGCGGGCCGACCGCGAGCGGGTCTTCGAGCGCTTCTACCGTGTCGACCAGTCGCGGGCCAGCAGCACCGGGGGCACCGGGCTCGGGCTGGCGATCGTCAAGCACGTCGCCAGCAACCACGGCGGCTCGGTCAGCGTGTGGAGCGAGGAGGGCCTCGGCTCCACCTTCACCCTCCGCATCCCCCTGGCGGTCGAGGACCCCTCCGACCGCCCCGAACCCGCCGGCGCGGCGCGCGACGCCGAGGCCGCGGTCCTCCAGGAAGGACGGTCATGACCCGAGTGCTGGTGGTGGAGGACGAGGAGTCCTTCTCCGACGCGCTGTCCTACATGCTCGGCCGGGAGGGGTTCGAGGCGGTCGTCGCCGCCACCGGGCCCGACGCCCTCGCCGAGTTCGACCGCGCGGGGGCCGACATCGTCCTGCTCGACCTCATGCTCCCCGGCCTGCCGGGCACCGAGGTCTGCCGGGCACTGCGCTCCCGGAGCAACGTCCCCATCATCATGCTCACGGCCAAGGACTCCGAGGTGGACAAGGTCGTCGGCCTGGAACTCGGCGCCGACGACTACGTGACCAAGCCCTACTCGGCCCGGGAGCTGGTCGCCCGCATCCGCGCGGTGCTCCGCCGCCGCGGCGACGTCGAGCCCGCTGACGACGGCGCGCTCGAGGCCGGCCCGGTGCGGATGGACGTCGAGCGGCACGTGGTCGCCGTCGACGGCGAGCCGGTGGCGCTGCCGCTCAAGGAGTTCGACCTGCTCGAGCTGCTGTTGCGCAACGCCGGGCGGGTGCTGACCCGCGGGCAGCTCATCGACCGGGTGTGGGGCTCGGACTACGTCGGGGACACCAAGACCCTCGACGTCCACGTCAAGCGGCTGCGGGCCAAGATCGAGCCCGACCCGGCCAACCCCAAGCACCTGGTGACGGTGCGCGGCCTGGGCTACAAGTTCGAGCAGTAGTAGAAGGACCCCCTCCTCCCCACCCTTCGCACGCTCAGGATGGGACCCGGGAGGGGGCCGTTCCAGCACGTCACCTGACCCCTGTGGAGGGGCCGTTCCAGCACGTCAGCGGGCCGCGGGACCGGCCGGGGTCACTGGCCCCGGCCGGTCTCCTCCTGCAGCTCGTCGATCTTGCGCGACGCGTCGGCCTTGGTGATGTCGTCGGGCACGTCCTCACCGGCCTGGCGGGCCAGCGTGTGCAGGTAGCTCTTCTGGGCCCCGGTGGCGGGCTCGTCGCCGGTCACCCACTCCGACGGGTCCTTCTCCGCGGTCGGGTCGCCGGCCTGGCCCGTGTTGACGTTCGATTCGCTCATGTGTTCGATCCTAGGCGGGGGTGAGCTCCGCCGCAGCCCGAGCCGGAGGGGTGGTGGAGCGCGACGCCCAGCGGCGTCCGGTCCGGTAGACGTGCACGCTCCCGCAGGAGGGGCACTCCACACCCAGGGCGATGTGGGTCGGGTGGTTGGTGACCGACCGGATGCGCCGGTCGGCGACCAGCTCGTCGGTCCGGGTCACGGGGCAGGTGATCAGCAACATGGGACGAGCGTGCTCCGCAGCCCCCCGCCCGCACGAGTGGCAGGAACGACACAGTCCGCGTCTTTTCTGCCATGCTGTGCGCATGACCGGATCCGACCGCCCCCTCGTCGTCAGCGCCGTCGTCGCCGACGGTCTCGTGGGCAGCTTCGGGGTGGGCGTGGCCGCCGAGGTGTTCGGCTACGACCGGCGGCACATGGGCCTGCCGCGCTTCGACTTCGCCCTGGTCAGCGAGCGGCCCGGGGTCCTGCGCACCGACACCGGCATCACGATCACCGTCGAGCACGGCTTCGAGCGGCTGGCCGCCAGCGACATCCTGCTGGTGACCGCCTGGGAGCTGGTCGACCACGAGCCCACGACCGCGCTCGTCGAGGCGCTGCGGGCCGCGCACGACCGCGGCGCGCTCATCGTCAGCCACTGCACCGGGGCCTTCGTCGTCGCGGCGGCGGGCCTGCTCGACGGCAAGCGGGCCACCACGCACTGGCGCTACGCCGGCGAGCTGGCCGCCCGGTTCCCGGCCGTGCGGGTCGACCCCGCCGTCCTCTACGTCGACAACGGGCAGGTCATCACCGGTGCCGGCACGGCGGCCGGCGTCGACGCGACGCTGCACCTGGTGCGCCGCGAGTGGGGCGCCGCCGCGGCCAACGCGCTCGCGCGGGAGATGGTCGTCCCGCCGCACCGCGACGGCGGGCAGGCCCAGTTCATCGACGCGCCGGTGGCCCGCTGCGAGGACGACCGGCTCTCGCTGGTCCTCGAGTGGGCCTGCGCGCACCTGGCCGAGGACATCAGCGTCGAGGTGCTCGCCCGCCGCGCGCTGATGAGCCCGCGCAGCTTCGCCCGCCGGTTCAAGGCCACCACCGGGACGACGCCGCACGCGTGGCTGCTCGGCCAGCGGCTGGCCGCCGCCGAGACGCTGCTGGAGGAGAGCGACGCGCCGGTCGAGGAGATCGCGCGGCTGGTCGGCTTCGGGACGGCCGCCGGCTTCCGCGAACAGTTCGCCCGCCGCCGGGGCGTGTCCCCGCGCGCCTACCGGCAGACGTTCCGGACCGCTGCGGCGGTGCCCGTGGGGGAGGGCTCGGCCGCCTGACCCGGCCGCGGCTCAGTCGAGCGGGATCGGGCGGGCGACGCCGACCAGGGAGTCCAGCCGCCCGGCGTTGCTCGGCGCCAGCGGGCTGCGCACCACCCGGGTGAGGGCGAAGCCGGCCCGGGCCAGCAGCATCGCGTGCGTGCGCGGCGTGAAGTGCCAGATGTGCTCGGCCGGCTTGAGCGTCCACCAGCGGGTGCCCAGCAGCCGGGCGGGCAGCGAGGACACGTAGGGCGTGGAGAACAGCACGACGCCGTCGTCGGCCACCAGCGAGCGCGCCGTCCGCCAGAAGTCGAGCGGGTCGGGCACGTGCTCGACGGTGTCCCACGCGCACAGGACGTCGAAGCCGGGTTCCAGCGGCGCCTCGGCGAGCTGACCGCAGAAGACGTCGAGTCCGAGGGCCTCGACGGCGTGCCGGGCGCCGGTGCGCGAGAGCTCGACGCCGCTGGTCCGCCAGCCCGCCGCCCGGGCGGCGTCGAGGAACAGGCCGTACCCGGCGCCCACCTCGAGCAGCCGGCCGCCGGGGGCCCGGCCGCGGACCCGGTCGAGCAGCGCCAGCCGGCCGGCGGTCCAGGTGCGCTGCAGCAGCATCGCGGGGTCGAGGCGGCGGGGCTCCTGCGCGGCCTCCCCGTACACCCCGCCCTCGAAGTAGCCGACGTCGTCGTAGAGCCGCTGCAGGGCCGCCGGTGCCAGCCGTGGGCTGACGAACACCAGCGAGCACGACGGGCAGCGGACGACCCCGAAGGGCCGCAGGTCGTGCACGAGGCGGCCGCGCACGCCGCAGAGGCAGCAGTCGACCTCCTCGGTGTCCTCGGCGGTCCACGTCACCGGGGCGGAGGTCACCGGGGCAGCCACGGCGGTCAGCCTACGGAGCGGCCGGCGCTCCTCCCGGTAGCGGTGCGCGCCGCGCCGACCGGCGGGTCGTCGGCACCGCCGGCCCCGCTGCCCTCCGCGCCGCCGGGGCCGGCCTCGGGGTAGCGCTGGGCGAGCAGTGCGGTGAGCCGGCGCCGGACCACGGGGGAGACCAGTCCGTCCCCGCCGGCCGGGGCGTCGGCGGCGAGCAGCTCGCCGGGCACGACGACGTAGCGGTCGGGGGCGGCGTCGGCCTGGGCGAGGAAGCCGGCCCGCACCGCGTCGGCGTCGGCGCCGGCCGGGGCCGCGGTGACGTCGGAGTCGACGACGACGGTCAGGTCGGGCAGCAGGCCGCGGGTGGCCCACAGCGAGGTGCGGGTGATGCGGTCGGCGTCGAGGCCCTGCCCGGCGCCGTGGAAGGCGATCGAGGTGTCCACGTAGTGGTTGCACACCACGACCTGGCGCCGCTGCAGCGCCGGGCGGATGACCGTGGCCACGTGCTCGGCGCGGTCGGCGGCGGCCAGCAGCGCCGCGGTGTAGGCGGCCACCGGGCGGCCCTCGCCGTCGGTGACCGGCTGGCCGGGCGCGGCCTCGGGCGCCGACGGGTAGAGCAACTGGCGCACCTGGCGGCCGAGCGCGGTGTCGCTGGGCTCGTGGGTGGTGACCACCGGGTGGCCGGTGCTGCGCAGCACGCGGGCGAGGTCGGCGGTGTAGCGGCGGGTGAGGTCGCGGTCGGCGCCCTCCACCACGACGAACAGCCCGACGCCGCTGGAGGACGCCGAGAGGATGTCCGAGCTGCCCCACAGCAGCCGCAGCAGGTCCCGGGGGCGGGTGTGCGCCCGGCCGCGGGGGGCGACCTGCCGGACGGCGTAGCCGCTCACCAGCAGCGCGATGACCCCGCCGATCAGCAGGGTCAGCCCCGGGCCGGTCAGGGTGAGCAGCAGCTCCCCGACGCGCAGGTCGTGCGTGCCGAGCAGACCCGCCAGGCCGGGGCCGACGGCGACCGAGAGCAGCAGCACGATCCGCACCGACGAGACGACGAAGGCGAACACCCGCCCGCGCAGCCGGTCCTCGACCTCGAAGCCGATCAGCGTGTAGCCGATGATCCAGGCGATCCCGGCGAACAGGCCGACGAGGAAGGCCGCGGCGGTGGCCAGCACGAAGTCCCGCAGCACCGACATGGCCAGCAGGGCGATGCCGGCCAGGCCGATCGAGCGGGCGAACAGCGACCGCCGCGGCACCGTGGGCAGGATCCGCGGCCCGGTGAGCATGCCCAGGGCCAGCCCGGTGAACACGATGCCGAACACCACGCCGTAACCGGCCGCGCCGGCGTCGAGCGTGGCGATGTAGAGCTGGGCGACGCCGATGATCAGGCCCCCGGCGCCGAACGCGCCGATCACGCCGACGTAGAGCGCGCGCATCAGCGGCTGGCCGCGCAGGAACGAGATCCCCTCGGCGACGAGGGAGAACACGTTGGTCGGCGCCTCGCGGTCGACGGCCGTGGGCGGGATGAGCCGGCGGGACAGGAACACCGTGACCGCCGAGACCGCGAAGCTCGCGGAGTTGAACAGCAGGGCGACCGTGATCGCCGTGCGCGCGTCGCCGCCCTCCTCGCTCCCGGGGAACACGCGGGCGACGGTGGACAGCAGGGCGAACAGCAGCGAGGCCACCGGCACCGAGCCGTACACGCTGAACAGCGAGACCTGGTTGGCCACCGCGAGCCGCTCCCGCGGCACGATCGCCACCCAGATCGCCTGCTTGGCGGGGTTGGTGAACAGCCCGACGGCCTCCACCAGGAACTGGGCGACGTAGAGCCAGGTCAGCTCGTAGCTGACCGCGATCGACAGGTACAGCCCGCAGGCCAGCAGCTCCCCGACGACGACGGTGATCCGCCGGTCGAGCCGGTCGGCCAGCGCCCCGGCCAGCGGGCCGAGCAGGAGGTCGGGCAGCAGCCGGGTGAGGATGACCCCGGAGATCGCCGCGCCCTGGACCGCGGTCGACTCGTCGCGGGTGAGCTGCTGGGCGAGCGCGGTGGTGGCGAGCAGGCCCAGCCAGTCGCCGAGGCTGGAGACGGTGATCGACGCCCACAGCCGCCGGAACACCGGGATCCGCACCAGCGCGAGCAGCGCGTTGTCGGCCCGGTGCCCGCTCGGCGACGACCCCGACGCGCGCGTGCCCGCCGGGTCCGCCGCCTGTCCGTCGCTCACTGTCCTCGCCGTCCGGTCGTCGCGGTCGTCCTGCGCAGGGTAGTGGCGCGGGGTGACGTCCGGGGGTCACCGCACCCGGACCGAGGAGAACGCTCAGTCCGCCGGCCGCCGCCGCTGCAGCGTCAGGGGGACCGGGGCGGGGCTGGCCGGGTGCGGCGCGACCAGCCCCTGGTCCAGCCGTGCCTCGGTGAGCCGGCGCAGCTCGGCGTAGGCGGCCGGGCCCAGCAGGGCGGTGAGCTCGGCGGCGTAGGTGAGCACGAGCGGCTCGGGGGAGACGTGCGCGGCGGGGGAGCCGGTGCACCACCAGTGCAGGTCGGTGCCGCCGGGGCCCCAGCCACGGCGGTCGAACTCGCCGACCGTACTGACCAGCACCGTGCTGCCGTCGGGCCGCTCGACCTCCTCCTGCTCGCGGCGGACCGGCAGCTGCCAGCAGACGTCGGGCTTGGTGTGGAGCGGGTGCAGGTCCTCGCGCAGCGCCATGCGGTGCAGCGCGCAGCCGGTCCCGCCGGGGAAGCCGGGCCGGTTGAGGAACACGCAGGCGCCGTCGACCAGGCGGGTGCGCAGCGACCGGATCCCGCCCTCGTCGTCGGCGGTGTCCTCCTCCGTCCAGGCGCCGCGCCCGACCGGCGCGAGCTGCCAGTCGTCGTCGGCGAGGTCGGCGACGGCGGCGGTGACCCGCGCGAGGTCGTCCTCGTCGCTGAAGAAGGCGCCGTGGCTGCAGCAGCCGTCGTCGGGCCGGCCGGGGACGACGCCGGCGCAGCCGCGGCCGAAGACGCAGGTCCAGGCCGAGGACAGCCAGGTCAGGTCGGCGCGGACCCGGTGGCGCGGGTCGGCCGGGTCGGGGAACTCCACCCACTCGCGGGCGAAGTCGGGATCGACCTCGGGTGGCACGTCCTCCACGGCGCCAGGCTAGAGAGGGGACCCCTTCCCCTCGCACCCAGCTCGGCACGAGCCCCCGGAGGGGGCCAGGCAGACTGGGCCCATGCGGCTCGGGGTGCTGGACGTCGGCTCGAACACCGTCCACCTGCTCGTGGTCGACGCCCACCGCGGGGCCGAGCCCACCGCCCAGCACGACGACCGCTGGCTGCTGCGCCTGGCCGAGCACGTCGGCGCCGACGACGTGCTGTCCAAGGAGGGCGAGAAGGCCCTGGTCAAGGCGGTGCAGAAGGCGTGCGTCCAGGCGGAGGAGGAGGGCTGCGACGAGGTCCTCGCCCTGGTCACCTCGGCCATCCGCGAGGCGCGCAACGGCATGGAGGTGCTCGCGCGGGTCCGTCAGCGGACCGGCGTCGACCTGCAGGTCACCAGCGGCGAGGAGGAGGCCCGGCTGACCTTCCTCGCCGTGCGCCGCTGGTACGGCTGGAGCGCCGGGCGGCTGCTGGTCCTCGACATCGGCGGCGGCTCGCTGGAGCTGGCCGCGGGCACCGACGAGGACCCCGACGTGGCCCTCTCGCTGCCGTTGGGCGCCGGCCGGATGACCCGCCGGTTCCTCCCCGAGGCCGCGACCGGGGGCCGTCCCGACCTGGCCGCGCTCCACGCGCTGGGCGAGCACGCCGCCGACGTGCTCCGGCCGGCGGCCAAGAAGCTCCGCGGCGCCGGGCCGCCCGACCTGGTCGCGGCCACCAGCAAGACCTTCCGCACGCTGGCCCGGCTCACCGGCGCCGCGCCCTACTCCGCGGGCCTGCGCGTGCCGCGCGAGCTCAGCGCCGACGGCCTGGGCCAGCTGATCGGGTTCGTGTCCCGCATCGAGTCCCGCGCGCTGGCCGAGCTGCGCGGCGTGTCGCCCGACCGCGCCCACCAGGTGCCCGCCGGTGCCGTGGTGGCGCAGGCCGCCATGCAGGCACTGGATCTACCCTCCGTGCGGATCTGCCCGTGGGCCCTGCGCGAGGGCGTCATCCTCCGCCGGCTCGACACCTTGGGAGGCGCGTGATGGCACAGCCCCGCCGGGACCCCGATCCCGGGCGCGGGCCCGAGACCGGCGGGCGGCCGCTGGCCGACATCCTCCGCGAGGCCGGCATCGAGGCACCGCGCAGCGCCCGTCGGCGGCGGGGCGACACCGGCGACGTCCCGATCAAGCAGCGCCAGCGCGACGCCGACACCGACGCCGACCGGCCCAACCCGGGGCGCCGGGCCAGCGACACCGGCCGGGTGTCGGAGAACAGGGTGTCGGACACCGGCCGCGTCGCCCGCGAGGCGGCCCGGCCTGCCCGGGAGCCGGACCGGGACACCGGGCGGGTGTCGCCGGAGAAGCCCGGCCGCGGGCCACAGGGACCCTCCACGGCGGCCATCCCCGGGATCCGGCCCTCGCGCAAGCCCGGCGTCCCCGGCGCCGACGAGCCCGCTCCCGCCACCGGACCCATCCCGGTGGCCCGGTCCCGCGAGACGCAGGTCCTCGACGAGCCGCTGGGCGCCCGCGAGGGCGCGCTGGCGTGGTTGCGCTTCGCCGGCGAGCTCGTGGTCGCGCTGGCCGCCGGCGTCGGCATCTACTTCCTCTCCACCGTGGTGTGGGAACAGCTGCCCCAGCTCGCGGTGGTCCTGGTCCCGCTGGCGGTCACCGGGCTGGTCGCGGGCGTGGGGGCGTGGCGCGCGCGGACCGGCCGCGAGCCCACCGGCCCGAGGCTGGTCGCCGTCCTCGTGTTCGCCGGGACGCTGCTCACCATCGCCCCGGCCGCCGGGCTGCTCGCCGCCACCTGAGCCGGCGGGCGGGCCGGCTCACCCGGCCTCGTCGGCCTCGTCGTCGGTGACCTGCGCGAACCGCTCGACGATCGCCGCGCAGAAGGCGTCGAGGTCGTCGGGGTCGCGGCTGGTGACCAGGTTGCCGTCGACGACGACCTCCTCGTCCACCCATGTCGCGCCGGCGTTGCGCAGGTCGGTCTGCAGCGAGGGCCACGAGGTCATCCGCCGCCCCCGCACGACGTCGGCCTCCGCGAGCACCCAGGGCGCATGACAGATGGCCGCCACCGGCCGGCCCGCCTCGAAGAAGGCCGTGACGAAGGCGACCGCGTCGGCGTCGGCCCGCACGAAGTCCCCGTTGACGACGCCGCCGGGCAGGACCAGCGCCGCGTAGTCGTCGGGGTCGGCGGTGGCGACCGTCGTGTCGACCTTCTTCTGGTCACCCTTGTCGAGGTGCTGGAAGGCGGTGATCGTGCCGCCCGCCAGCGACACCAGCTCCGGCTCGGCCCCGGCCTCCTCCAGCGTCTGCCAGGGCCGGTCGAGCTCCACCTGCTCGACGCCGTCGGTCGCGAGCACGGCCACCTTCATCCCGTCCAGTTCTCCTGCCATGCGGGCGCGGCTACCCGGGCCCCCCGGGCAGCACACCCACGCGCACTACGGTCCCGACCGGGGACCTCGACAGGCGGGAGCGGGCGATGGGCGGACGACGGGGACTGGCGGTCCTGGGCGGCGGCAAGATGGGCGAGGCACTGCTGGCCGGGCTGGTGCGGCGCTCGGGTCCCGACGGCGTGGTCGTCTGCGAGCGGCACCCGGAGCGCGGGGCCGAGCTCGCGGCGCGCTACGGGATCGACGCCGTCGGCGTGGCGGAGGCCGCCGCGCGGGCCCGGGTGCTGCTGCTGGCGGTCAAGCCCCAGGACCTGCCGTCGCTGCTCGAGCAGCTCGCGCCGTCGGTGGACCCCGGGCACCTGGTGGTGAGCATCGCCGCCGGCTTCCCCACCGCCGCGATCGAGGCGGCGCTGCCCTCCGGGGTGCCGGTGGTGCGGGTCATGCCCAACACCCCGGCGCTGGTCGACCAGGGGATGAGCGTGCTCTCGGCCGGGAACTCGGCGGGGGAGGCCGAGCTCGACGAGGCCGAGGCACTGCTGTCGACCGTCGGCCGGGTGGCGCGGGTGCCGGAGTACCAGCAGGACGCGGTGACGGCGCTGTCGGGCAGCGGGCCGGCCTACTTCTTCTACCTCGTCGAGGCGATGGTCGACGCCGGCGTGCTGCTCGGCCTGCCGCGGGCGCTGACCACCGAGCTGGTGGTGCAGACCGCGCTGGGGTCGGCGGTGATGCTGCGCGAGTCCGGGGAGCACCCGGCCCAGCTGCGCGACGCGGTGAGCAGCCCCGGCGGGACGACGATCGCCGGCATCCGCGAGCTGGAGCGCCACTCGGTCCGCTCGGCGCTCATCGCGGCCATCGAGGCGGCCGCGCAGCGCTCGGTCGAGCTCGGCCGGGCCGACGGGAGCCGGTGAACCTACCCCGTCTCACGGCTCCGTTCGTGGACGCTGCGTCACCGTGTCGACACATCTCCTTGCTGACGCGCCGATACAGCTGTGAAGCGAGTTGCATAGGTGTAGTTCTGCCCAGGACGGACCGTTCCGCCTGTCCGTTTCTTCCATCGCTTCTGTCACGCGGGTCCCCCTACTCTCTGTGTCAGCACGTGTGAGTCCCGTAGTCGGTGGGGAAGCCGGCGCTCGACTCGTGCTGAGTCCGGAGACAGAGATGACCATGCCCCAGCGCACCAACGCCGCCTACGTCCGCCCGGCCGTCCCCGGCCCGCGCCCGATGGCCCGCCCGATCCCGGCCGCCGCCGTCGCGCGCCCGGTGGGCCCGCAGCACCCCGCCGCCGTCCCGGTCGGCCGCGCCGCCGTCCCGCAGCCGCGCGCCGCGGTCACCTTCCTGACCGTCGCCGAGGTCGCCAGCATGATGCGCGTCTCCAAGATGACCGTGTACCGCCTCGTCCACGCCGGCGAGCTCTCCGCCGTCCGCGTCGGCCGGTCCTTCCGCGTGCCCGAGCGCGCCGTCCAGGACTACCTGCGCGACGCCTACACCGACATCGCCTGACGCCGGCACACCGTCGGCCCACCGGCCGACGAGGCCCCCACCCGCGACAGCGGTGTCGCGAGGAGTGGGGGCCGGAGGCTCCCGCGAGGAGTGACGGTCGGGCTCCGCGCGACGCGGGAGGGCACCTGGCCGCGGTGTCGCGAGGAGTGGGGGCCGGAGGCTCCCGCGAGGAGTGA
>NZ_JBJGYX010000034.1:0-47020 GCF_054050195.1 Geodermatophilus sp. SYSU D00710 | reverse complement strand
GCCCCCGGCCCACGCCCCCCCGGCCCGCGACCCGCCGCGCGCCGGGGGGCGCGGCGGCCCCCCCCGCGGCCGCCCCCCCCCCCCCGCGGCGTGTCCGGAGGGAGGGTGGTCGCGCGGGGTGACCAGCCGTGCGCGGAGGGGACGTGGCGTCGGCCTGTCGCGCTCCGGTCGGCACCTCCGATTGTGACCATCCGGTCACGTCCTTAGCGTTTCGGCGTCCGGCCGGTCGTCTCGTCCCCGACCGGGGGCCCCTGCCGGATGCCGCCGAGTCGCGCCCACCCCCCGTGGGTGCGAGCCGGGGACCCACCTGCACCACCGGGGTGAGTCCCGCTCCCGGCCCTCCGGGAGCGGGTAGGGCACTCCCAGCCCGAACCCGTCAGCTCACCTGGTAGGCGGCCACGGGAGGACGGAGTACATCCGCGCCCTGGGGCCCCGAGCCCCCGCGCGCCCAGGTCCGGGACCGTCGCGCTCCCGCCTGCCCAGCCACTGCACGCAGCAGCCGTCGCACGCCCGCAGCCGGGCCTCCTGGTCCGGCCGGTGCCGCGCGCCCGGCTGCCGACCCCTGCCCTCACGGGCCTCGCGGCCCACCTCGTTGCCATCCACGCGGCGCCGTCCGGTGACGGCGTCCGGCGACCACGCCCTCCAGGAGGACGACCCGATGCACGCACCCACCGACCTCGAGCACACCGCTGCCCAGGACACCCCCGTCACCGCACCGCGCCGCCGCCGCGTCCTGCACCTGCTGACCGCCACAGGGGCGATGACCCTCGCCCTCACCTTCGGCGGGCAGGCGGTGGCCCAGGCCGACGACCACTGGGACTCCGGTGACCGCAACTCCAGTTCCCAGTGGGGCGGCTGGGACGGTGACCGCGACGGCGGCTGGGACCGCGACGGCGAGGCGGCGCCCGCCGCTCCCGCGGCGGCACCGGCTCCCGCGCCGGCCTCCGCACCCGCCCCGGCACCGGCTCCCGCGCCGGCCGCGGCACCCGCCGCCTCGGGCGAGGCGGCCTACAAGGACTACGCCCTGGCCCAGCTCGGCGGGAACGCCACCCAGTTCGGCTGCCTCGAGCAGCTCTGGGAGCGGGAGAGCGGCTGGAACCCGGACGCGCAGAACCCCAGCAGCACCGCCTACGGCATCGCCCAGTTCCTCGACTCCACCTGGGCGGGCACCGGCATCGCGAAGACGTCGGACCCGTACCGGCAGATCGACGCCGGGCTGGTCTACATCGAGAACCGGTACGGCAGCCCCTGCGCCGCCTGGAGCCACTTCCAGGCGAACAACTGGTACTGACCGACTGACCCGGGAGCCCCCTCCGGCCCGTCCGGAGGGGGCTCCCGGGGGGTCGCCGCGCGGCGTCTCAGCTGGCGCGCAGCGTGGGGTAGTCGGTGTAGCCCTCGGCACCCGACGCGTAGAACAGGTGCGACCGGATCTCGTTCTCCGGGTGCTCCCCGGCCCAGCGCTCGACCAGGTCGGGGTTGGCGATCACCGCCCGGCCCACGGCGACGACGTCGGCGTGCGCGGCCTCGATGAGCGCCACCGCCTCCTCGCGGGTGGTGACGGCGCCGAAGCCGCTGTTGGCCATCAGCGGCGCGCCGGAGCGGCGGCGCAGCTCCTGGACCAGGTCGCCGGCGGGCTCCCGGTGCAGCACCGAGAGGTAGGCCAGTCCCAGCGGACGCAGCCGGTCGAGCAGCGCGCCGTAGGTGGCGAGGACGTCGCCGCGGTCGGTCTCGAGGGCGTCCTGGATGTTGTGCTCGGGCGAGATGCGCAGCCCCACGCGGCCTGCGCCGATCGCCTCGGCGACCGCGGTGACGACCTCGACGACCAGGCGCGCGCGGTTCTCCGGGGAGCCGCCGTACTCGTCGTCGCGGACGTTGGACGACGGCGCCAGGAACTCGTGCAGCAGGTAGCCGTTGGCGCCGTGGATCTCCACGCCGTCCAGCCCGGCCTCCACGGCGCGCTCGGCGGCCCGCCGGAAGTCGCGGACGACGTCCCGGACCTCCTCGGTGGTCAGCGCGTGCGGCACCGGGTAGGGCTGCTTGCCCTTCTCCGTGTGGCCGGCGCCGTCGATGGCGATGGCGCTGGGGGCCACCACGCGGCGGCCGCCGTTGACGTCGGGGTGGGTGACCCGCCCGCCGTGCATGACCTGCAGGACGATCCGGCCGCCGCGGGCGTGCACCGCCTCGGCGACGCGGCGCCAGCCGGCCACCTGCTCGTCGGTGACGATGCCGGGCTGGCCGACGAAGGCCTGCGACTCGTGGTTCGGGTAGGTGCCCTCGGTGACGACCAGGCCGACGCCGGCGCGCTGCGCGTAGTGCTCGACGACGAGGTCGCCGGGCACGCCCGAGGAGCCGGACCGCATACGGGTCAGGGGCGCCATGGCCACGCGGTTGGCGAGGTCGAGGTCGCCGAGTTTCACGGTTGAGAAGAGGTCCACGCCGGTTCCGACACCCGCACGGCCCGCGCCATTCCGGGGTGCGGGCGGCGTCACAGGCGGCACGATGACGCCGTGTCCTCCCTGACCGACGCCGTCGCGGGTTGGTCCCCGGGCCCGCTGACCGGCACCGCGGTGGTCGCGCCCGGGCCCGCGGCCGCCTTCGCCGCGCTGCTCGACCAGCCCGCCCCGCCGCTGGCCGACGGCGACCCGTTGCCCCCGGGCTGGCACTGGTTCACCTTCCTCGACCGGCCGACCACCGCCGACCTCGGCGACGACGGCCACCCCCGCGCCGGGCACTTCCTCCCGCCGCTGCCGCACCGGCGCCGCATGATCGCGGGCGGGCGGCTCCAGGTCACCGCTCCGCTGCGGGTGGGGTCGGCGGTGGACCGGACGTCGTCGCTGGCCCGCTGCGAGGTCAAGACCGGCCGGAGCGGGGAGATGCTGCTGGTCACCGTGCGCAGCGAGTACCGGGAGGACGGCGCGCTGCTGGTCACCGAGGAGCAGGAGGTCGTCTACCGGTCGCAGGAGGCGGGCTCGTCCCCGGCCCCGGCGGGCGCCGGCTCCCCTGCCGACGTCGGCGACCACGTGGTCGAGGTGCTGCCCGACCCGCCGCTGCTGTTCCGGTTCAGCGCACTCACCTACAACGCGCACCGCATCCACTACGACCAGCCCTACGTGACGGAGGTGGAGGGTCACCCGGGTCTGGTCGTGCACGGGCCGCTGCTGGCGCTGCTGCTGCTGGAGGTCCCGCGCCGACACCTGCCGGACCGGTCCGTCACGTCGTTCACCCACCGCCTGGTCCGCCCGGCGTACGCGGGTCCGCCGGTGCGGGCGGGCGGGCGGCTCGACGGCGACCGGTTCGCGCTGTCCGCGGGGACGGTGGGCGCGCCCGCGTCGGTCACCGGGACCGCGGTGCTCGCCGAGGGCCCGCGGTGCTGAGCCCCGAGGAGCGCGACGTCGTCGCCACCGTGCGGGCCTTCGTCGACCGGGAGGTCCGCCCGGTCGTCCGCGAGCTCGAGCACGCCGACGAGTACCCCGCGGCACTGATCGAGCGGATGAAGGACCTCGGCGTCTTCGGTCTCGCCGTCCCCGAGCCGTGGGGCGAGGCCCCGGTGTCGATGCCCTGCTACGCGCTGGTCACCGCCGAGCTGGCCCGCGGGTGGATGTCGCTGGCTGGCGCGATGGGCGGGCACACCGTCGTCGCGAAGCTGCTGGCGGCCTTCGGCACCCGGGAGCAGCAGGACCGCTGGCTGCCGCGCATGGCGACCGGCGAGGTCCGGGCGACGATGGCGCTCACCGAGCCCGGCGGCGGGTCGGACCTGCAGGCGATGACCACGGTGGCGCGACGCGACGGCGAGGGGTACGTCGTCGACGGCGCCAAGACCTGGATCAGCAACGCGCGCCGCTCGCAGCTGATCGCACTGCTGTGCAAGACCGACCCGGCGGCGCGGCCGCGGCACCGCGGGGTGTCGGTGCTGCTGGTGGAGCACGGACCGGGTCTGACGGTGTCGCGCGACCTGCCCAAGCTCGGCTACAAGGGCGTGGAGAGCTGCGAGCTGGTGTTCGACGGGTACCGCGCGCCGGCCGCCGCCGTCCTGGGCGGGGTCGAGGGCCGCGGCTTCGCGCAGATGATGACCGGCCTGGAGACCGGGCGGATCCAGGTGGCGGCGCGGGCGGTGGGCGTGGGCACGGCGGCCTTCGACGACGCGCTGCGCTACGCCCAGCAGCGGGAGAGCTTCGGCAGGCCGATCTGGCAGCACCAGTCGGTGGGCAACCTGCTCGCGGACATGGCCACCTCGCTGACCGCCGCCCGCCAGCTCCTGCTCCACGCGGCCGAGCGCCACGAGTCGGGGCAGCGGTCGGACATGGAGGCCGGGATGGCCAAGCTGTTCGCCTCCGAGACGGCGATGAAGATCGCGCTGGACGCCATCCGGGTGCACGGCGGGCACGGCTACTCGACCGAGTTCGACGTCGAGCGCTACTTCCGCGACGCCCCGCTGATGATCGTCGGCGAGGGCACCAACGAGATCCAGCGCGACGTCATCGCCCGCCAGCTGGTGGCCCGCGGCGGACTCGAGTGAGCCCGGCGGCGTTCCCGCGGAACGCCGCACGCCGTCGACCGGCATTTCGACTGGACGAGTACCGTCCTGCCGCGGCGACGTGCGGCGCAGCGCGGGTGCCTGAATGGCACGTCGATCAGTCACACCCGGCACCGACTGAGACGCCGCGTGTGCGGTGAGATCACCAGCGCGAAGACCTCGGTAGCTCACCCGCCAGCTCCGTGCCGATCGGGTGAACGCGCGCCAGTTCCAGGGCGCGCTGCCTCACGGTCGGTCGCGTGACCAGGGGGACGACTGAGGACGGCAGCCTCTACTCGATGGAGAACTGCCTCCGCTGTGACAAGCCGGGACCGCACTTCCTTCGGGACCAACGCCGTGACGACGTGTTCCAGTGCGACCAGTGCTTCGCCATGTTCACGGACAGCTCACCAGCGCCGTCGACCTGGCTTCCGGACGGGCAGCCGTAGGGGAGGCGGTCCGCGCGGACCCGCGACCCTGGTCCTGCTCTGCGACGCCGACCACGGCCTGGCCCACGACCTCGACCTGGTCATGACGCGGCGTGCAGGTGGGTTGGTCGCCGTCACACCCGACGGCCGCCGGGTGTGGGGCCGGGGAGACGTCGCCTTCGCCGCCGGCGTGGAGGGAGCCGACGGCGGCGGCGACGGGACCGCGCCGACCGGTTCGGCGCTCGTGACCCGGCTCGTCCCGCACACCGGGAGTCCGACCTGCCCGGCTCGCTGGCCGTGGGTGGCGAGCGCATGGACCTCGGCTACGTCGTCGGCGTGCTGCTGGGCAACCGCAACCGCAACCGCGACCTCGAGCGCCGGCTGGCCGCCGAGCGGGCCGGTCGGCTCGACCCGGCGGCCTGATCCCGCCGTGCTGCGGCCGGGCATCCCGCCGGAGCGGTGGCCGGGCGTTCCCGCGGGAACGGGCGGACCCTCCCGGCCGCGGTGGGCCGGGAGGGTCCGGGGAGGCGGACGGTCAGGCGACCGCGCGCCGGCGGGTGAGGACGGTGCCGGCGACCAGGCTGACGACCACCCAGCCGGTCAGGACCAGCACCTGGGTGCGGCCGCCGTGCCCGAGGGCCAGGCCCAGCACGGCGTCGGCCGGGTCGAGCTTCCCGGCGAGGCCCGGCTGGGCCATCCGCAGGACCGGCATGACGCCCAGGACGGTCAGGTAGAGCCCGGTCAGCGCTGCAGGCGAGTTCGCCACGGCCGCGCCGACACCCGCGCCGACGACCGCGAAGGCCGCACCGGCCGCGACCACGACCCCGAACGCCTGCGGGACGCCGTCCCACGTCAGGTCCCCGACGGGCGCCACCGCCAGGACGCCGGCGGTCGCCGCGGTCGCGACGGCGGCCAGCGCGGCACCGAGGAGGGCCACGGCGACCGTCTTCGCGGCCACCACCCGCCCGCGCTGCGGCACCACCAGGAAGGTCGTCTGCACCGTCCGGTGGGTCCACTCGCCGGCGGTCGACAGCACCCCGAGCGCGAGCAGGACCAGCACGGTGACCAGACCGAGCGCGCCGACCGGCCCGGTGGCCGAGCCGAGGTCGTCGTCGCTGGTCGCGGCCATGACGGCCGCCGCGCCGGGTGCGAGCAGTGCCGACACCAGCGCGAGCGTCCGCCCCGACCGGGTGGACAGGGACTTGCGGATCTCCAGGCCGACCAGCGTGGCCGGCGACGCACCCCGCTCGCGGACGGCGGGACGCGCGGTGGACGAGGGTGCGGGGGTGAGGGTGGTCATGGCGAGCTCCGGGAGGAGGGACGGGGTGGGTCAGGAGGCGGAGGTGAGCTGGAAGAACAGGTCCTCGATGCCGCGCTGGACCGGGCGCAGGTCGGTCAGCACGTGGCCTCCGGCCGCCGCGACCGCCCCGACCGCGCCGGGCTCGGCGCCGGGGACGACCAGGACGCCGTCGGCGCCGTGTTGCACGTGGAACCCGGCGTCCTCCAGCGCGCGGGCGAGCGCGGCCGGGTCGGCGGCGCGGACGGTGGTGCCCTCGCCGCCGAGCAGCTCGGTCACCGGGCCGTCGGCGACCAGCCGGCCGGCGCCGATCACCAGCAGCCGGTCGACGGTGTGCTCGACCTCGCCGAGCAGGTGGCTGGACAGCAGCACCGTGCCGCCGCGCGCGGCGTGCCCGCGCAGCAGGTCGCGCATCCAGCGGATGCCCTCGGGGTCCAGGCCGTTGGCCGGCTCGTCGAACACGAGCACCGGCGGGTCGGCCAGCAGTGCCCCGGCGATGCCCAGCCGCTGCCGCATGCCGAGGGAGTAGCCGCCGATCCGCCGCCGCGCGGCTGCGGAGAGCCCGACCAGCTCCAGCACCTCGTCGACCCGCGGCCGCGGCACCCCGATCGCCGTGGCGAGCAGTTGCAGGTGCACCCGCCCGGTGCGGCCCGGGTGCACGGCCGAGGCGTCGAGCAGCGTCCCGACGACGGCGCCCGGGTTGGGCAGCTCGGGATAGGGCCGGCCGTCGACGAGCGCGGTCCCCGAGGTCGCCGGCACCAGGCCGGTCACCATCCGCATCGTCGTGGTCTTGCCGGCGCCGTTGGGACCGAGGAAGCCGGTCACCGTGCCGGGCTCGAGTGCGAAGGACACGTCGTCGACGACGGTCCGGGAGCCGTACTGCTTGGTCAGCCCGCTGACCTCGATCATGGGGACCTCCTCGGTCGCCGACCGGTCCGTCCGGTCACGACGACGAGAGTGGCCGCGGCCGGGGGCGCGCCGCGTCGGCCGCGGGGCTCGACCTGCGGCACCGGGAGTCGTACGCCCTGTCGCCCGATCGGAGACGTCGGACGTCGACCGTCGGGCGACCCGCGGGCACGGTGCGGCGTCCTACGCTCCGCGGCATGGGGCTGCGCGCTCGCCTGTGGCCGGGACTCGGGCCGCGCAGCATCGCGCTCGAGGTGGCCCTGGCACTGCTCGGCACGGTCGCCGTCGGCCTGTCGGCGGCGACCCCGGGCAGCGGTCCCCTGGCCGTCGTCGTCCCGGGGACCGTCCTCCTCGTCGTCACCCTCGCGCTGCTGCGCCGCCGCGCGCCGCTGGTCCCGTTCGGCATCGGCGCCGTCCTGTCGGCCCCCTCCCCCGCGGTCACCGTCGCGAGCCTGCTGACCGCCTACGCCGTGGGCCGGTACGAGCCGCGCTGGCCGGTGCGCTCGGCGGCGGCGGTCGTGGGGGTCGTCGCGGTCGCCCAGCCGTGGACGCTGACCTCGGTGGAGCAGTGGGTCGGCGCCATCGGCGGCGCCACGCTCGTCGTCCTGCTCCCCGGGGCGCTCGGCGCCTGGGCGCGCACGCGCGCCGAGCTGGTCGACGCGCTGACCGGCCGGGCCGAACGGGCCGAGGCCGAGCGGGAGCTGCTGGCCCGCGAGGCCGTCCTCACCGAGCGGACCCGGATCGCCCGGGAGATGCACGACGCGGTCGGCCACCGGGTGAGCCTCATGGTGCTGCAGGCGGGGGCCATCGAGGTGGCCGCCGGGGACCGGGACCGCGTGCAGCAGCTGGCCGGCCAGGTGCAGGAGGCCGGACGGCACGCTCTGGAGGAGCTGCGGCAGATGGTCGGGGTGCTGCGTGCCGGGGACGTCGACGAGGCGGCGCCGCTGGGCCCCCAGCCGGGGCCGGCCGACCTGCCCCGGCTGGTCCAGGCGGCCCGGGAGGCGGGGATGACGGTGCGCTGGAGCGGACCCGCGGAGGGGACCGCGCCGGTCGACCCCGTCGTCGGGCGGGCGGCGTACCGCATCGTGCAGGAGGCGCTGACCAACGCCGGCCGGCACGCCCCCGACGCACCGGTCGAGGTCACCGTCGAGCGGTGCCCGGGTGAGCTGCGCGTCCGGGTGGTCAACGGCCGCCCGTCGCACGTCCCGGATGCCGTCCCCGGCGGGGGCTTCGGCCTGGTCGGGCTGGCCGAGCGGGTGCGCACGCTCGGCGGCCGGCTGCGCGCCGAGCCGCGTCTGGACGGCGGCTTCGACGTCGAGGCGGTGCTGCCGGCATGAGCGGCTCCGCCGGGCAGCCGCGGATCCGGGTGGTCCTGGTCGACGACGAGGAGCTGGTCCGGTTCGGCCTGCGCACCGTCCTCGAGGCCGCCGGTGACATCGAGGTCGTCGGCGAGGCCGCGGACGGTGCCGCGGGGGTCGCCGCGGCCCGGGACCTGCGCCCCGACGTCGTCCTCACCGACATCCGGATGCCCCGCATGGACGGGCTGGCCGCCACCCGGGAGATCCTCGCGCTCCCCGACCCGCCGCAGGTCGCGGTGCTGACCACCTTCCACCTCGACGAGTACGTCTACGCGGCGCTGGCCGCCGGCGCGGCGGGCTTCCTCCTCAAGGACACCCCACCGCGGGAGATCGCCGCGGCGGTGCGGGCCGTGGCCGACGGGACGGCGACCCTGTCCCCCGCGGTCACCGCGACGCTCATCGAGTCCTACGTCGACCGGCGGGCCGCGCCGCGGCGCGCGCAGGCGCTGCGGCGGGTCGCGGCGCTGTCCGACCGCGAGCGCGAGGTGCTGGCCCTGCTCGGCAGCGGCGGGTCCAACGCCGAGCTCGCCGGGCGGCTGTTCGTCAGCGAGGCGACCGTGAAGACCTACGTCTCCCGGCTGCTGACCAAGCTGGACCTGGCCAACCGGACGCAGGCGGCGATCCTCGCCCACGAGGCCGGCCTGCTCGAGGGCTGATCCGGCTCACCGCGGCGTCAGCAGCCGCCGGGTCTGCCGCGCCCGGGCGACCAGCGAGCCGTCCTCGGCGCGCAGCTCGGCGTCGTCCACGGCCACGTCGTCGTCGACCCAGGTGGTCACCTGGTCGACCAGGACCCAGGCGCCCGGGGCCGGCGGCGGGCCGGCGAGGTGCGCGGTGAGCTCGACGGTCGGGACGGCGAGCGGCGTGGTGCGGACGGCGAACAGCGACGGCGGCAGTGCGTCGATCAGCACGCCGAGCTGGACCAGCGGCTCGAGGTCGCCGTCGATGCGCGCCCACGCGGTCAGCCGCGGCTCGTCGCCACCGGCCAGCGGCCGCGTCGTGCCCAGTGCGCGGACCGAGAGGTGCTCGGCGAAGGGCACCAGCTCGCGCGGCAGCGCGAACGGCACCCCGTCGGCCACGGCGGGGACGGGTGCGGGCGCCCCCGGCCGGACGGGCCGGGCCAGGGTGAGCACCTGCGCGACCGCGGCGACCCGCCCGCCCTGGTCCAGCGTGGCCCGCACGCTGCCGGTGGTGCCCGCCCGGTCGGCGACGGCCTCGACGTGCGCCTCCGTCGCGGGCTCGACCCCGGCCAGCAGGTGCGCGGCCACCGCCCGCGGCGCGGCGCCGGTCAGGTCCGCCGCCGCGGCCAACAGGTGCCCGACCACCAGCCCGCCCTGCACGTGGGTGAAGGACCGCCAGCTCGGGTCGAACGTCAGCACCCGCCCGGGCGCCGGACGGACGGTCGGGACGAGAGCGGCGGTCAGGCTCACGGTTCCTCCAGTCGCGCCGGTTGGACGATCCAACCGACTCGACGAGGAACCCTACCGCAGTCAGTATGGTCATCCAACCGACGCGGTGTCGTCCAGCGCGTACGAGCCGGTGGTCACCTCACCGACGCGCCGGTGGGCGGTCATGACCGCGCCGGTGGAGGTGGTCGCCGACGAGACCGTCTCCCACGTCCGGGGGGCCGCCCCGCCCTCGAACAGCCGCTTGCCCTGGCCCAGGACGACGGGGAAGACGATCGTGCGGAGCTCGTCGACGAGGTCCTCGGCGAGCAGGGTCTGCACCAGCCCCACCGAGCCGTGCACCTGCAGCTCCCCGCCGTCGGCGGCCTTGAGTTCCCGCACGGCGGCCGGGACGTCGTCGCCGAGGAGGCGGGCCGTCGACCACTCGAGCGAGGTGAGCGTCCGCGAGGCGACGTGCTTGGTCTTCGTCTGCAGCGCCTGGGCCACCGGGTCGCCCGTCGCGTCCACGTGCGGCCAGTGCGCCGCGAAGATCTCGTAGGTGCGGCGGCCGAGGAGGAAGTCCTCGGCGCCGGTGAACCAGGCGTCCATCTGCCGGCCGAAGGCCTCGTCAGCGTGCGGGACCAGCCAGCCACCGAACGGGAAGCCGCCGGAGGGGTCCTCCTCCGGGCCGCCGGGGGCCTGGGCGACCCCGTCGAGGGTCAGGAACGTGGTGACGACGAGCGGGCGCATCGGGTCCTCCTCGGTGCCGGGTGACGGTGTCGGGGTGCAGACGGCGCCCGGCGCCGGGACTCATCGGTCCGGGTGAGCCCGGGGGTGACCACTCCAGTCGTGCCCGCCCGGTGTCGATAGGAGGGGACTGGCCTTCCGGACGAGGAGCACCCATGGCACGACAGCGCACGGACGCGCAGCAGCAGATCGCCGACCTGCTGCGGACGGCGAGGAAGTCGCTGCACATGAGCGTGGCGTTCCTCAGCCGGCTCGACGGCACGACCCAGCACTTCGAGGTGGTCGACAGCCGGGTGCCGGCCCTGTTCCGGGACGGCGCCACGGCCGTCCAGGAGACGTCCTTCTGCCAGAAGATCCTCGACGGGGAGCTGCCCGCCGTCATCGACGACGTCACGCGGTACCCGCTCGCGATGTCGCTGCCCGCGGCCCGCATCCCGCGCATCCGCAGCTACGTCTCGGCGCCGGTGACGTTGTCCGACGGCACCCTGTACGGCACCTTCTGCGCGTTCGGCTTCACCTCCGACGAGGAGCTCACCCGCCGGGACGAGTCGCTCATGACGGTCCTGGCCTCGGCCGCGTCGGTGGTCATCGAGCCCGAGGTCCGCGAGCAGCAGCGCCGCGACGACATCGACGGCCGGCTCGGGCCGCTGGTGCAGGCGGGCGGCCCCAGCGTCGTCCTGCAGCCGATCGTCGACCTCGCCACCGGGCAGCGGGTGGGCGCCGAGGCGCTCAGCCGGTTCCCGCGCGAGTGGGGCAAGGGCCCCGACGTCGTCTTCGAGGAGGCGCACAGCGTCGGCCGCGGCCACGAGGTGGAGCTGCTCGCCCTGCGCGGCGCGGCCGCGCACCTGGACCGGGTCGGCGGCTACGTGGCCATGAACGTCTCCCCGCAGACCCTGCTGACGCCGGAGTTCGCCGGGCTGCTGGGGGAGCTGCCCCTCGACCGCGTCCTGCTGGAGCTCTCCGAGCACGACCCGGTCGAGGACTACGACGAGCTCACCCGCGTGCTGCTGCCCTTCCGCGCCGCCGGGATGCGGCTGGCCATCGACGACGTCGGCGCCGGCTTCTCCTCGCTGCGCCACATCGTCGTGACCGACCCCGACGTGATCAAGGTGGACCGCAGCATCGTCAGCGGCCTGGACACCGACCCGGTGCTCGCCCGGCTGGTCGCGTCCCTGGTGACCTTCGGGCACGGCTGCGGCGTGACGGTGGTCGCCGAGGGCATCGAGACCGCCGAGGAGGCCGACGCGCTGCGCGGGCTCGGCGTCGACCTCGGCCAGGGCTGGTTCTTCGGCCGCCCCGGGCCGCCGGAGGCCCTGGCCCCCGTCACGCCCGCGCGGGCCGAGCCCCAGCCGGTCTGATCCCTCCCGGCCGTCGGCGCCCGGGGCTAGCGTGCGCGCCGTGCCGCAGACCGCGTCCCGCGCCGACGTCTTGGCCTCCCGGGTCACCGCCCAGCAGCTGGACCGGGAGTCCGGCACGGCCGCCGACACCGCCGTCCTCGACCTCGGCGTGCAGGACACCGGTCCCGACGGCGGGCTGTGGGCCCTGGCCCTCCGCGGCGTCGACGTGGCGGCCCTGGACCCGGCCGAGCTGGCCACCGTCTGGACCGTCCGCGGCGCCCCGCACCTCCACCGCCGCGCCGACCTGCCCGCCGTCGCCGCCGCGACCGCCCCGTTCTCCGAGGACGACGCGGCCAAGCGGGTGTTCGACGCGGCGAGGCCGCTGAGGGCGGCGGGCATCCCCGTGCTCACCGCGCTGGACCGGATCGCCGAGCGGATGCGGGCGATCGTCACCGCGCCGACGGTCAAGGGCGAGATGTCGCGGGCGCTGTCGGACGCCCTCATGGAGGACGGCGGGCCCGGTCCCTACAACCGGTACTGCCGCCCCTGCGACGCGGTGCACCTCTACGAGCAGCCGTTCCGCCTCGCGGCACTGCGGGCCGGGCTCGAGCTGCAGCCGGGCACCTCGCCACCGGTGCTGCAGCCGGTGCCCGGGTTCGCGCCGGCGGACACGGTCCCCGACCGGCTCGACGTCGTCCGCGGGTACCTGCACCTGCTGGGCCCGGCCACGCCGCAGCACGTGGCCGGCTACCTCGACGCCCCGGTCGCGGACGTGAGGGCGCACTGGCCCGACGACGCCGTCGAGGTGACGGTGGACGGGCAGCGGCGCTGGCTGCTCGCCGGCGACGTCGAGCGGCTCGGGACGGCGCCGCCCGCGGTCACCCGGCTGCTCGGCCCGTTCGACCTGTTCCTGCAGGGCCGCGACCGCGAGACGCTGGTCGCCGACCCCGCCCGCCGGAAGGCGCTGTGGCCGGTGCTCGGCCGGCCCGGAGCGGTGCTGCACGACGGCGACCTCGCCGGACTGTGGCGGCCACGCAAGGCCGGCAGCGCGCTCACCGTCACCGTCGAGCCGTGGCGGCCGGTGACCGGGGCGCTCCGGGCGCGCATCGAGGAGCAGGCCGAGCGCCTGGCCGCCTTCCGCGGGATCCGGCTGAAGGCCGTCGAGGTGACCGGCTGAACCGTCCACCGGACGACGGACCCGCTCGGGGGCCCGCGGTGCCACGATGTGGCGCATGACCGAGCCGGTCCGCACCGCAGACCTCCGGGTGTCCGACGTCGAGCGCACCGCCGTCCAGGAACGGCTGCGCCGTGCGGTGGGCGACGGCCAGCTCGACCTGCACGAGTTCGACGAGCGGCTGCAGGCGGTGTGGGCCGCGCGCACCCGCGGCGAGCTGCAGCGGATCACCCTCGACCTGCCCGAGCCGCCGCCCCCGCCGCCGCCGGCTCCCCGGCACCGGGTCTTCTCCGACACCGCCGGCGGCACCACGATGCGGGTGCTCACCACGGTGTGGGCGTGCGTGGTGGCGGTCAACGTCGTCGTCTGGCTGCTGGTGTCGCTGGGCAACGGCGATGCCGTCTACCCGTGGCCGATCTGGTTCGTCCCGTCGGGCGCGGTGCTCGCCGTCCTCTACGCCACCGGGATCGGCCGCCGTCGGTAGCTCAGCGCTCCGAACGTCGTCGCTGCCGGGTCTTGGCTCCGTACATCGCCCGGTCGGCGCGGGCGACGACGTCGTCGGGGGTGTCGCCGGGCCGGCCGACGGCCCCGCCGATGCTCATCCCGACCCGCAGCGGCCCGGCCACGGTGGGCACCGGCGTGGTCACCCGCGCGGACACCAGCGCGGCCAGCTCGCCGACGTCGGACTCGTCGCAGTCGGGCGAGAGCACCACGAACTCGTCGCCGCCGAAGCGGGCGACGACGTCGCCGGGCCCGGCCGCAGCCTGCAGCCGGGCGGCGACCTCCACGAGCACCGAGTCGCCCACGCCGTGCCCGTGCACGTCGTTGACCCCCTTGAAGCCGTCGAGGTCGCAGAAGAGCACCCCGCAGGGGTCGGCCGACCGCGGGTCGAGCCGGCGGGTGAGCTCCTCGAAGAACGTGTGCCGGTTGGCGATGCCGGTCAGCCGGTCGGTGCGGGCCCGCTGCGCGAGCAGCTCCTCCCGCCGCCGCTGCTCGGTGACGTCGATGCCGATGCAGGCCACCGCGAAGGGCCGGCCGTCGGGACCGGTCAGGACGTTGTTGCGCATGGACACCAGCCGGCGGGCGCCGTCCCGGTCGAGCCAGTCCCCCTCCTGGGGGTGTGCCCGGCCGGTCCGCACCGCCTGCTCGACGGCGTCACGGGCCAGCTCCCGGTGCTCGGGGACGACCCACACCTCCCAGAAGGGCAGCCCGAGCAGCTCCTCGGCGCACCGCCCGGTGAAGCGCTGCAGCGCGGGGTTGGCCAGCAGGATCCGGCCGTCGGCGCCCACGACGGTGACGAGGGCGTCGGTGCCCTCGACGAACCCCTGCGCCAGCCGGTCGTCCACTCAGCCCCGCGCGTCGCGGACGGCGCGCACCCCGGCCCGGCCGCGGTCCTCGCGGCCGCCGTGCACCCGGACCATGTCGGCTCCTCCCCCGTCGGCGTCCGCCGACACACCGGATGAGACCACGGTGACCGTCCCACGTCGACGGGCCGGTCCGGGTTCCCGTACCGGCCGGTCCGGTCCCTGCGCCGGGACGCCGGGCCGGCTCAGCGGAGCACCCACGGACCCTCGGCGCGGCTCTTCCCGGACCCGATGTCTCAGCACTAAGGTATCCAGGCATGGCAGCGGCGCGCCGGGTGCGGATCGGCATCGACACCGGGGGCACGTTCACCGACGTGGTCGCCGTCGACGAGGAGACCGGGGCGACGACCACCACCAAGACGCCCTCCACCCCCGCCGACCCGGCCGAGGGCTTCCTCACCGGCGTCCGCAAGGTCCTCGGCCTGCTCGGCCTGCCCGGCGACGCGGTCACCGCGGTCAGCCACGGGACGACGGTGGCGACCAACCAGCTGCTCGAGGGCAGGCTCGACCGGATCGGCTTCGTCACCACCGAGGGCTACGAGTCGGTGCTGGAGATCGCCCGGCAGTCGGTGCCCGACGGGTACGGCAACAGCTACTTCTGGGTCAAGCCGCCGCGGATCGTGCCGGCCGACCTGGTGCGCACCGTCCGTGGCCGGCTCGACCACCACGGCGACGAGGTGCGCCCGTTCGACGAGGGCGACGCCCGCGCGGCCGCCCGCTTCTTCCGCGACGCCGGCATCACCACCATCGGCGTCTGCTTCCTGCACGCCTACGCGGACGACGCGCACGAGCGCCGGATGCTCGAGGTCCTCCGCGAGGAGCACCCCGACGCCGTGGTCAGCATCAGCTCCGAGGTGCTGCGCGAGTACCGGGAGTACGAGCGGTCGGTGACCACGCTGGTCGACGCCGCGGTCAAGCCGAGGGTCGGCGCGTACGTCACGAACATCCGCACCCGGCTCGACGAGATCGCCCCGGGCGTGCCGTTCTACGTGATGAAGAGCAACGGCGGCGTGCTCTCGGCCGGCGAGGTCGTGCACCAGCCGATCACCACGATGCTCTCCGGCCCGGCCGCCGGGGCCCTGGGCGCGGCGCTCATCGCGGGCACCGCCGGATTCGACCGGGTGCTCACCTGCGACGGCGGCGGCACCTCGACCGACGTCACCGTCGTCATCGACGGCGAGCCGACGCTCACCACCGAGGGCTCGGTGGGCGACTACCCGTCGAAGATCCCGATGATCGACGTCGTCACCGTCGGGGCGGGCGGCGGCTCGATCGCGTGGCTCTCCCCCGAGGGCACGCTCAAGGTGGGCCCGCGCTCGGCCGGCGCCGACCCCGGCCCGATGTGCTACCCCGGCGGCGGCGACCAGCCCACCGTCACCGACGCGCACGTCGTCCTCGGCCGGATCCCCCCGCACCTGCTCGGCGGGGAGATCCCGCTGTCGGTGGACGCCGCCCGCGCGGGGCTGACCGCGCTCGGGGAGCGGCTGGGGCTGTCGCTGGAGCGCACCGCCACCGGCATCCTCGAGATCTCCGCGTGGAACCAGGCCAACGCGCTGCGCCAGGTCACCGTGGCCCGCGGTCTCGACGTCCGCGACTTCACCCTCACCACCTTCGGCGGCTCCGGCTCGCTGCTGGCCTGCCGCCTGATGGACGTGCTCGGCCTGCCCCGCACGCTGGTGCCGCCGAACCCCGGCAACGTCAGCGCGTTCGGGCTGCTGACCGTCGACGTCCGCAACGACTACGTGCAGACCGTCGTCAGCCGGCACCTCGACCTCGACCTGGCGCGCGTGCGGTCGGTCTTCGGCGACCTCGAGGCCCAGGCGCGCACGGCGCTGGACGGCGAGGGCTTCGACCGCGCCGAGCAGCGGATGCAGCGGACGGCGGACCTGCGCTACGTGGGCCAGGCGTTCGAGGTGCGCGTCCCGGTGGCCGACGGCGAGCTCGACCGGGCCGCGGCGGAGGACGTCGCGCAGGCCTTCCACGCCGCCCACCGCCAGCTCTACGGCTACGACTTCGCCGACGACCCGCGCCAGGCCGTCGAGTGGGTCAACCTCCGGGTCAGCGGGATCGGGCCGATCCGCCGTCCCGACGTGGTGGAGCTGCCCGCCGGCGACGGCGGCGTCGAGCGCGCCGTCACCGGCTCGCGGCGGGTGTTCTTCGACGACTGGGTGGACACCCCGACCCACGACCGCACCCGGCTGGCCCCCGGCGACGTGGTGGCCGGGCCGGCGGTCGTCGAGGAGTTCGGCTCGACCGTCCCGGTGCACCCCGGTTTCGCGGCCACCGTCGACCGGTTCGGGAACCTGCTGCTGACGAAGGAGGCGGGCCAGTGAGCGAGCTCGCGAGCTCACCCGACCGGCAGGGCGCCTTCCCCACGGGCACCCTCACCGGGGGGAAGGCCGACGCCGACCCGGTGCTGGTCGAGATCGTCGCCGGCACGCTGGCCGCGATCGAGAAGGAGGTCGAGACCTCCATCGGCCGCACCTCGCGTTCGCCGATGATCCGCGACGCGCACGACTTCCGGGCCGGCATCCACGACCGGGAGCTGCGCAAGCTCACCGGACGGTCGTACTCGGCACTCGTGCACCCGGTGGTGCGCGACCACCCGATCGAGACCATGCACCCCGGTGACGTCTTCTTCCACAACGACGTCTACCTCTCCGAGGGCGGGATCGGGCACCTGCCCGACCTGTGCGTCACCGTGCCGGTGTTCGCCCACGTGGACGGCGCCGAGCGGGTCGTCGCCTTCGTCCAGGCCTTCGGGCACCACGACGACATCGGCGGCGCGGTGCCCGGGTCGATGCCCAGCGCGGCGACCAGCGTGTACGAGGAGGGGCTCATGGTCCCCCCGATCAAGCTGTGGGACCGCGGCGTGCCCAACCAGGCGGCGCTGGCGATCATGACCCGCAACTCGCGGATGCCCGACTCGCTGGCCGCCGACCTCGACGCCGAGTGCTCGGCCTGCCTGGCCGGCGCCCGCCGCCTCGGTGAGCTGTTCGACCGCTACGGGGTGGAGGCCGTCGAGGCGTGCTTCGACGCGATCCTGGCCAACTCCACCGAGGTCTACCGGCGCGAGATCCTGTCGCAGATCCCCGACGGCACCTACGTCTGGGAGGACTACGCCGAGCACGACGGCGTCGAGGAGCCCAAGCTCCACCGCCAGCGGATCACGCTGACCATGGACTCCACCCGGGAGACGCCGCTGGTCATCGACTTCACCGGCACCGGCCCGCAGGCCAAGGGCCCGATCAACCACTGCGGCGACTACGCCGACGGCAACTTCCTCAAGAAGTGGCTGGCGCCGATCCTGCGCAACCTCGCCGAGACGCCCGAGCGGATGGCCGAGCTCGACGTCAACGAGGGCGTCGTCCCGCTGATCGAGATGCGGTTCCCGGAGAAGGGCACGCTGCTCACGCCGGTCTTCCCGGCACCGACCAACGCGCGGACGTTCGTCATCCTGCGCCTGCTGGGCGTCCTCGCCGGCGTGCTGGCCAAGGCCACCGGCGGCCGGATGCCCGCCGACCAGGAGACGATCCGCTACACCGGCGTCTACGGCACCGACCTCGACGGCCGGCCCTACCTCATGCGCGAGGTGCTCGGCGGCGGGTCGGGCGGCCGGTACTACGCCGACGGCGAGGACACCATCCACGTCGTCCCGGACTCGCGGAACCTGCCGACCGAGTTCACCGAGGGCCGCTTCCCGCTGCGCGTCGAGCGGCTGGGCCTGGCGCTGGACTCCGGCGGTCCCGGCCGGTACCGCGGCGGCTGTGGCTACGAGAAGCACATCCGGGTGCTGCGCGACGCGCACTTCATGTCGATCGCCGACCGCTCGATCCTGTCCTGCTGGGGCGTCAAGGGCGGGAAGGCCGGGCGGCCGTTCCAGGTGACCGTCGACCCCGGCGGCCCGGACGAGCGCGAGGTCGACGCGCTCGCCGACGCCGAGCCGCTGCCGGCGGGCACGGTCGTGCGCATCCGGACGACGGGCGGCGGCGGCTGGGGGGACCCGCTCGACCGGCCGGTCGACGAGGTCCTGCGCGACATCGCCTGGCGCAAGGTGTCCGTGCGGGGTGCCCGCGACGACTACGGCGTCGTCGTCCGCGAGGACGGCACGGCCGACGTCGAGGCGACCGACGCCCTGCGGGCGCAGCTGCGCGCGGCCCGTACCGGCGACGAGCCGTTCTTCGACCGCGGCCCGGGCTACGCGCGGCTCTCGGGCGGGGCGGCTTCCAACGAGTTCGACGTCCTCTGACGAAGGACCCCGGTGCCCCCCACCGCTCGCACGCTCGCGGCGGGCCCCTGCGCCGGGGCCGACCTCCAGGTCAGTCGCTGTCGAGGTGCGTGCTGCCCGACGGCGGCTTCGCCTCGTCGCCGGTCTCGCCGTCGTCGCCGTGGTAGCTCGGGTGGTCGGTGGTGCGCGGGTCGTCGTCCCCCGCGGCCTCGACGTCCTCGGGGACCAGGGGCGTCTCGTGCAGCACGTTCTCCCGCGCCTGGTCGCGGTCGGTGCCCGGGACCTCGGTCATGGCTCCTCCTCGGGGTTCGGGTGCTGCGTGCCCTACCCCGTCACCGGGCGGGCAGGCGCGGGTTCGCCACCGGTGAACGGGCGCACCCGCAGCACCTCGGCGGTGCGCTCGTCGGCGGGCAGGAACGCCTCGACCGAGAGCTCGGCGGCGGTGAGGTCGACGGCGGTGCCGAAGGTGGTCACCGTGCTGAGGAAGGACAGCACCTCCTCGCCCGCGCGCAGCCGCAGCGGCACCGCGATCCCGTCCGGCGTCGAGCGGTCGGTGCCGCCGGGGAGCGCGGTCAGCTCGCGGTGCAGCGCGGCCAGCCCGGGATCGCCGGTCAGGTGCGCCTCGCGGCCCAGCCGGTGCAGCACGTGCGCCCGCCACTGCGGCAGGTTGGCGATCCGCGGCGCCAGCCCCTCCGGGTGCAGGCTCAGCCGCAGCACGTTGACCGGCGGCTCGAGCAGGTGCGCCGCCACGCCGTCGAGGAGCATCCCCACGCCGGCGTTGGCCGTCACCAGCGCCCAGGACCGGTCGACGGCGAGGGCCGGGAACGGCTCGTACGCGGTGAGCACCAGGTCGAGGGCCCGGGTGACGGCGGCCATGTCGGGCGAGCCGAGCGAGCGACGGCCGTAGGCGGGGGCGAACCCGGCGGCGAGCAGCAGGTCGTTGCGCTCGCGCAGCGGCACGTCGAGCCGCTCGGCCAGCCGCAGCAGCATCTCCCGGCTCGGCCGCGCCCGGCCGGTCTCGAGGAAGCTCAGGTGCCGGGCGGAGACCCCGGCGTCGACGGCCAGGTCCAGCTGGGAGAGCCGGCGGCGCTGCCGCCAGCCGCGCAGCAGCCGGCCGACCGGCGGCGCGGTGGCGGCGGTGGTCACGGCACGGACGCTAGCGACGGCGCCGCCGGGCGTCGCCTACCTCCGAGGTAATCGACGCGCCTCCCCGGCGGCTCCACGGTCGTCCCATGACAACGACCGCCACCCCCACCCGCCGCCCCCTCGACCTGCTCCGCGTAGCGCTGCGCCTGGACGCCGTGGTCACCGGCGTCAACGGCGCCGCCTACCTGGTCGCCGCCCCGCTGCTGACCGGCCTGCTCGGGATCCCCTCCGGGGCACTGCGCGGCCTGGGCGCCTTCCTGCTCGCCTTCGCCGCCGGGGTCGCGCTGGTCGCGGCGCGCCGTCCGGTGCCGGCCGGGGCGGTCGAGGCCGTCGTCGGCGCCAACCTGCTGTGGGCGGCCGGCAGCGTCGCCGCCGCCGTCACCGGCCGGTTCGACCTGACCGCCGCCGGCACCGGCTGGGTGCTGCTCCAGGCCGCCGTCGTCGCCGGCTTCGCCGCCCTGCAGCTCACCGCCCTCCGCCGCCGCTGACCCCACCCAGGACAGGAGAGACCCGCCATGGCCGCCACGACCGACCTCGCCGACCGCTACCTCGCCGCCTGGAACGAGGGCGACCCCACCGCGCGGCGGGCCCTCGTCGACGCGCTGTTCACCGAGGACGTGCGCTACACCGACCCGCTGGCCGACGTCGCCGGCCGTGACGGGCTGGACGGCCTCATCGCCGCCGTCCGGTCGCGGTTCCCCGGGTTCGTCTTCCGCCTCGCCGGGCCCGCCGACGCCCACCACGACCAGGTGCGGTTCAGGTGGCACCTCGGGCCCGACGGCGCCGAGCCGCCGGTGACCGGCTTCGACGTCGCGGTGACCGACGGGGACGGCCGCATCCGCACCGTGCTCGGTTTCCTCGACCGGGTGCCGTCCCCGGCCTGAAACGGTCACCTCCTGCGACGACCATGGTGCCGGGACCACCGACCGGGTGGTCCCGGCGCCGCGTCCGGGGAGAGGGAGGACCACCGTGGGCAGTGAGCTGGTGCAGCGGTACGCGGCGGCGCTGGGCGCCCGCGACCGGGACGCGTTCGACCACCGGCCCGAGCCCCACGAGCCGCCCGCCGGCCGGGAACACCTGACGGAGCGCTAGCGTCCGCGCCGCCGCTGCCACCAGCGGCGGCGGGGCGGCGCCTCGGCCCGGACCTCCTCCACCGGAGGCGGGGGCGGGCGGTCGCGCCGCCAGCCCGCCACCAGCGCCTCGACGTCGGCCAGGCCCGGAACCGGCGACCACCGGCTCTCCTGCGGCCGGCGCCAGAAGGCCTCGACGCGGGCGTTGTAGTCCTCGGCGACGGCGCGGACGGCGGCCTCCGACGGCAGCGGGGCGACGCGGGCGGGCAGGTCGTCGCGCTCGCGGCGCAGCGCCAGCCCGGGCGGCAGCATCTCGGCCGGCGTGATGCCCTCGCGGCGGGCCTTGGCCACCGCCCAGTCGTAGACGGTCTCGTCCGGGTCGAAGGCCGGCAGCGGGCGCCCGGCGCCGCGCAGTCCGCTGAAGTCCCCGCGCTCCTGGGCCTGGTGGATCTGCCGTTCCACCCAGGTCTCGAACGACACCCCGGCCGGCTTGCGCTCGGTCACCCGCTCACCTCCTGCCCCCATGGTCCGCCCCTGCGATGCTCGGCTGCATGCGGACGACGGGCAGCCGGGAGATCTACCGCAACCCCTGGATCCGGGTGCGCGAGGACACCGTGGAACGGGCCGACGGGTCGACCGGCGTCTACTCCGTCGTCGAGAAGCCGCACTTCGCCATCGTCCTGGCCGCCGAGCAGGACGGGTTCTGGCTGGTCGAGCAGTTCCGCCACCCGGTGGGCCGCCGGGCCTGGGAGTTCCCGCAGGGCACCTGGTCCGCCGAGGCACTGACCGCGGGCAGCGGCGGGACGCCCGAGGAGCTGGCCCGCGCCGAGCTGGCCGAGGAGACCGGGCTGCGGGCCGAGCGGCTCGAGCACCTGGGCCACCTCGACCTCGCGCCGGGCCTGTCGACGCAGGAGTTCGACGCCTGGCTGGCCACCGGCCTCACCCCGGGCCCGACCGCCCGGGAGGTCACCGAGGCCGACATGGTGACGGCGTTCGTGCCCGAGACCGAGCTGCGGGCGATGGTCGCCGAGGGCCGCTTCACCGACGGCCCCTCGCTCGCCGCCTACGCGCTGTACCTCCTACGGTGCCATCAGCGCTACAAAGGCACTCTGCACCCGGGGTGACCCCCTCCGGGTCCCCGTGACCTGATCGTGCCTCGACAGCGGGCTTCCGCTCGTGCCTGCCTCCGCCGCCGTCGCGGAGCGTCGCGACCTGCCCTGAACGGGTGATCCGGCAGCTCAGGAGCCTGCGCGGGCGGCGGGCAGGCCCGACGCTGACCGGGTGCCGCTCTCCGTCCCCGGGTTGCCGGGCCTGCCGCCCGACCTGGCCGGCCCGGTCGCGGTGGAGCTGGCCAAGCCCGTCCGGGACCTGCCGACGGCGGACGCCCTGCCCGGCGGCTGCCGCTACGAGCCCAAGTGGGACGGCTACCGGCTGGTCGTCGTCCGCGGCGCCACCGGCACCCGGCTGTGGTCCAAGCAGGGCCGCGACCTCACCGACCGGTTCCCCGACCTCGCCGCGGCCGCGCTCGCCCAGGTCCCGGCCGGCACCGTGCTCGACGGCGAGGTCGTCGTCTGGGGCGGCGACCGGCTGGACTTCGGCCTGCTGCAGCGGCGCCTGGTCACCCCGTCGGCGCGGATGGCCGCCCTGGCCGCCGCCCACCCGGCCTCCTACGTCGCCTTCGACCTGCTCGCCTCCGGTGGCGCCGACCAGCGCCGCCGCCCGCTGCGTGCCCGCCGCGCCGCGCTCGAGGAGCTGGCGCAGCGGTGGGCGCCCCCGATGCAGCTCTCCCCGGTGACCGCCGACCCCGCCGAGGCCCGCCGGTGGGCCGAGGACCTGCGCCCGCTGGGCATCGAGGGCCTGGTGGCCAAGGGTGCGGCCACCCGCTACGCCGGCGGCCGCCGCGAGTGGCTGAAGGTCAAGTCCTGGGAGACCACCGAGGTCGTCGCCGGCGGCGTCATCGGCACGCTCGAGCGCCCCGGCCAGCTCGTCGCCGGGCGCTACCGCGACGGCGAACTGGTCGTCGTCGGCCGGACCGGCCCGCTCTCCCCCGCGCAGGCCGAGGAGCTGGCCGCCGTCCTCACCCCCGCCGGCCCCGACCACCCGTGGCCCGACCGGATCGGCACCGGCCGCTTCGGCGGCGGGCGGCTGTCGGTCGCCCTCACCCGGGTCGAGCCGGTCGCCGTCGTGGAGGTCAGCGCCGACGCGGCCCTGACCGCCGGGGTGTTCCGGCACCCGCTGCGCTTCGTGCGGGTGCGCCCGGACCTCACCGTCGACGACGTGCCGCCCGCCGGCTAGGGACGCTGGGGCAGCCGTCCCAGCGTCACGAGGAAGCGGCGCAGCAGCCCGGCCAGCTGCGTGAGCTCGTCGTCGCTGAGGCCGGCGAGCAGGCCTCGTTCGGTCTCCAGGTGGTCGGGCAGCGCGGCGTCCAGCGCCTCCCGGCCGGCCGGGGTGAGCGTGACGACGACGGCCCGCCCGTCGGCGTCGCTGCGCGTGCGGGTGATCAGCTCCCGCTCCTCCAGGCGGTCCAGCCGCTGGGTGATGGCGCCGGAGGTGACCAGGGCGGTCCGCATGAGCGCCGTGGGGGTCAGCTGGTAGGGCTCACCGGCCCGGCGCAGGGCGGCGAGGACGTCGAACGACGGCGCGTCGAGGCCGTGCCGGGCGAAGGTGGCGCGCTGGGCCAGGTGCACCTCGCGCTGCAGCTGGGTGATCCGGCCGATGACCCCCATCGGCGAGCAGTCGAGATCGGGACGCTCCCGCGCCCACTGCTCGAGGATGAGGTCGACGGCATCCTCCACGCCGGTACCTCAGCAGTGAGAGATCGCGGGCGTCAAGCCGCGCCGCGCCCCGCCCGCGTGTCGTGCAGCGTGGTGGCCAGCCGCACGGTGAACCCCCCGGTGGTCCCGGGCAGCAGGTCCACCGAGTCCCACAGCTTGCGCGCCAGCCACAGCCCCATGCCGCCGGCGGCGAGGTCGTCGCCGTGCGCGGGGAGGAAGCCGGCGAGGGGGTCCGCGACCCCGGGGCCGGAGTCGGTGATCGTGCAGACGACGGCGGTGTCGTCGGCCCACACCCGCGCCGAGACCGGCGGCCGGCCGTGGCGGAAGGCGTTGGCGGCCACCTCGCTGGCGGCCAGGTGCAGGTCGGCGCGCTGGTCGGCGTCGGGGACGACCGCGGCCAGCACCTGCCGCAGGTCAGCGCGCAGCCGGGGCAGCGTGGGGACGGCGTCGACGGCGTAGACCGGCTCCCCGGCCTCGACCGGCTCCCGGACGACGGCGAGATCGCGCAGGCACGACCCGGGCCGGCGGTAGTCGGAGCTGGTGACACGCACCCCGCCCATGAACAGCTCCGGGTGCGTCAGCCGGGCCGTCTCGAGCGCCTGGGCGGGCAACCGCTGCCGGTCGTAGAGGCACAGCAGGGTGAGCGGGAGGGTCGCGGCCAGGGCGTTGGCCGCGGCCTCGTACCGGCGCACCTCGCGCCAACGCCGCGGGTCGGCCTCGTACTGGGGCTCGGTGACGACCCGGAGCCGCCCGGACCGGGACCCGGCGGCGCGCTCGACCAGCCGCCGGGCGGCGGCCATCGCGTCGGGGGCGCGGACGCCGAGCATGCAGATGCGGGGGTCCTCCTCGACCGCGCCGACCACGACGCCGAGCGCGCGGCGGACCGCGCCGGCGGTGTCGGGTGAGCAGGCGAGGACCGGCAGGTCCCCGGCGCGCAGGCCCTCCTCGAGGAAGGCCGTGGCGACCTCGACCGCCTCGACCGCCGAGTGCACCAGCGCGGCGGTGTGCAGGAGCCCCCCGGGAGCGACGGGCGGGGAGGGGCGGCGTGCGGGCGCACCGCGCGGCACCCCCGCCCGCGTGGCGGAGGTTCCTGCAGGTCGGTCCACTGGCCCCTCGACAGCGTCCGGGCCGCGTCTGCCCGGCCGTTCCCGTCGATTGTGGGACACGCACCAGGTGCACTGCTCGGTGGGTGCCCGCGGCCTCCTCCCTCCGGTGGAGACCGGTGGGGGCCCGGGCGCCGGGTGCGCCGGTCAGCCCGCCCCGACGGCGACCCCGCCCAGGGCCAGCACCCGGGCCGGTGCGCTGCGCTCGCGGGTCCGGACGTCGACCTCGCCGTGCCGGGCGGTCACCGCGGCGCACAGCTCGAGCACCAGCCCGACGCCCGCGCTGGCCAGGTAGGTCACCGGCCGCAGGTCGAGCACCACCCGCGCACCGTCCGGGAGGTCCTCGAGCGCCTGCAGGGCCTGCGCGCGCAGCCCCGCCGCGACGTCGAGGTCGACCTCCCCGGAGAACTCCAGCCGCAGGCCGGAGGGTTCCCGGTGCACGGTCACCAGCGGGGGTTCCTCTGGGACGACGGCGGGCCGCGTGCGGACCGGCGGGTCGTCGGGCCCCGGACCGGCCGGGACGAACCGGAAGCGCACCGTCGTCCCGGACCCCGCGGTCCCCCGGTCGTCGGTGGTGCGCGCGACCTCCACCTCGGTGGCCAGGGCCGAGATCAGCTCCAGGCCCCGGCCACGGTGGCCCCGGTCGGCCGGTGCCGGGCGCCAGACGCCCTCGTCGCGGACGCAGACGTCGACGCTGCCGTCGGCGGTCCGCTCGAGGCGGTACTCGCACCGGCCCTCCCCGCCGTTGCCGGCATAGGCGTGCTCGACGGCGTTGGCCAGCGCCTCGCCGAGGGCCAGCTGCAGGTCGTCGACAGCGTCCTCGGACAGGCCCGCGGCGGCCGCCCACGCCGCGACCGCACGGCGCACGCCGCGCAGGCGCGCGGGGTCGGCGGGAAATCGCTCCTGCAGCGGCGGCGGGGTCACCCGGACGGCGATCACCGCGACGTCGTCGGGCAGCGCGTCCTCGTCGAGCACCTCCGCGAGCAGGTCGCGGGTCAGCCGGTCCGGTGCGGCCGCGGCCAGCCGCACGGCGGCGTCGGCCACCCGCTGCAGGCCGGTGTCCAGCAGCTCGCCCCGGCGCTCGACGAGGCCGTCGGTGTAGAGCAGCAGCGTCGTCCCGGGCGCGACGCGGGCCCGCCCCTCGGTGTAGGGCGGCCGGCCGGGGACGCCGAGGACCGCGCCGCCGGCGTCGTCGAGGACGGTGGCGCCGGTGTCGTCGAGCAGCAGCGGCGGCGGGTGCCCGGCGCGGGCGTACTCGACGGTGCCGGCCTCCCAGTCGAGGACGAGGCAGGCCGCCGTCGAGGCCAGCGCCCCGGGCAGCCGGGTCGCGAACCGGTCGAGCAGCTCCAGCGCCTGCGCGGGCGGGCAGCCCTGCAGCAGCGCGGCCGACAGCGCGCTGCGCAGCTGCCCCATGACGGCGGCGGCCGACGGCCCCTGGCCGACGACGTCGCCGACGGCGATCCCGACCCGGCCCTCGCCGAGCTCCACCACGTCGTACCAGTCGCCGCCGGCCGAGGTGCCCGCGGCGCCGGGCAGGTACTGCGCGGCCAGCGCGAGCCGCTCGAGCCGGGGCAGGCGCTGGGGCAGCAGGCTCAGCTGCAGCGTCTGCGCGATGTCCTGCTCGGCGCGGTAGAGCCGGGCCCGGTCCAGCGCCTGGGCGCTCTGCTCGACGATCGCGAGCAGCATGCCGCGCTCGGCCGGACCGAAGGACCGCGGGTGCGGGAACCCGGCGCCGACCACGCCCACCACGCGGCCGGCCACCAGCAGGGGCAGCGCCACGGTGGAGGCCAGCCCGAACCGGGTCAGCGTCTCGACCTGCCCGCCGTCGAGGCCACCGTCGCGGCCGGGCCAGTCCTCGAGCCGCTCGACCCACAGCGCCCGCCGCTCGGCGACCGCGCGGGTCACCGCCAGCGGCGCCGACAGCGGCAGCTCGGCGAAGTGGCGGCGCGCCTCGCCGTCGTCGCCGGTGAGGGCCAGCAGGCGCAGCCCGCGGGCGGTCTCGTCGAGCTCGTAGACGCCGGCCCGGCAGTCGTCCCCGACCTGGGCGACGAGGTGGCCGGCGGTGGCGCGGGCGACCTCCTCGGGCGTCGTGGCCGCCGAGAGCTCCGCGGTCACCCGCTGCAGCAGCCCCAGCCGGCGGGCGGTGGCCCGCGCGTCGGCGAGCAGCATCGCGTTGTCCAGTGCCAGGGCGGCGCGGGCGGCGATCTGCTCGGCCAGGACGCGGTCGTCCTCGTGGAACGGCGGGGCGTCGTCCTGCCGACCCATGGCCAGCACCGCGCGCACCCGGCCGCGGACCGACAGCGGGACCAGCAGCGCCGAGCGCAGGTCCAGCCGGACACCGCCGTCGCCGGGCCCCGCCAGGTGCGGCCGCAGCACCGACTCGCCGCTGGTGAGCACCGTCAGGCCCAGCCCGCCGTGGGCGTCGAGGCCCTCGAGCGCCCGGCGGACGCCGTCGTCGGCCCCCGCCCGGCCGGCGTAGCGCAGCCGGCCGTCCTCGCCCACCACGCGGACCGTGCACACCTCGGCCAGCCGCCGGTCGACCACCAGCCGGGCCAGCACGGCGAGCTGGGCGCCGATCTCGGTCTCCCGGTCCAGCGCCGTGCCGACCTCGGCGAGCAGGGTCTGCCGCTCGGTCTCCTGGTAGCGGGCGTTGATGTCGGTGCAGCTGCCGACCCAGCCGCCCGGACCGCCGCCGCCCCCGATCGGCACGGCCCGCTCGAGCAGCCAGTGGAAGGCGCCGTCGGCCCGGCGGAGCCGGAACTCGACCTCCCACCCCTCCCCGCGCGCCGTCGCCTCGGCGACGGCCGCGTCGTAGCGCTCCCGGTCCTGCGGGTGCAGCCCGTCCCGCCAGCCGTCGCCGCGCTCGGCGGAGACGGGCCGGCCGGTGAAACCGGTCCAGGCGGCGTTGAGGAACACCCGCCGGCCCTCGGCGTCGGCGACCCAGATGAGCGCCGGGGCGAGGTCGGCCATGGTGGTGAACCGCTCCTCGGCCTCCCGGCGGGCCCGGCCGAGCTGGAGGTGGGCGTCGACGCGGGCCAGCAGCTCCTGCGCGGAGAACGGCTTGACCAGGTAGTCGTCGGCGCCGGCGGCCAGGCCCTCGACGGCGGCCTCCTGGCCGGCCCGCGCCGAGAGCAGCAGCACCGGCACCCGGGAGGTGCGGGCGTCGGCGCGCAGGGCGGCGAGCAGCTGCAGGCCGTCGAGGCCGGGCATCATCACGTCGCTGACCACGAGGTCCGGCGGGTCGGCCTGTGCCGCCTCCAGCGCCACGCGGCCGTCGGACACCGCCCGCACCTCGTGCACCGGGGCGAGCAGCCGGCTGACGTAGTCGCGCATGTCGGCGTTGTCGTCGGCGACCAGGACCCGGCCGGCGCGGACGCCGGACGCGGGCGGCGGGAGCTCCTCGGCGGCGTCGTCGGGCAGCCAGCGCACCGCCTCGGTGACGAACGGGGTCACCGCGGCCGACAGGGCCGGCGCCTCCGGCGCCGGCGGCACGAGCCGGTCGGCGGGCAGGTGCGCGGTGCCCAGCGGCAGGGTGACGGTGAACGTGGTGCCGAGGTCGGGCGTGCTGTCGACGTCGACCTCCCCACCGTGCAGCCCGACCAGCTCGCGGACCATCGCCAGGCCGATGCCGCTGCCCTCGCCGGAGCGGGCGCGGGCACCGGACACGCGGGTGAACCGCTCGAACAGCCGCGGCAGCTCCGCGGCGGGGATGCCGGTGCCGGTGTCGGTGACGGTGAGCACCGCGGCGCCGCCGTCCGCGCGCAGCCGCACGGTGATGCCGCCGGTGAAGGTGAACTTCAGCGCGTTGGACAGCAGGTTGAGGACGACCTTCTCCCACATGTCCCGGTCGACGTGCACCGGCTCGGGCAGCGGCGGGCAGTCGACGGTGAGCGTCAGGCCGGCCCGCTCGACCGCCGACCGGAAGACGCTGGCCAGCTCGGCGGTGACCGCGGCGAGGTCGACCGGCTCGAAGCGGGCGTCGATGCGGCCGGCCTGCAGCCGGGAGAAGTCCAGCAGGGTGTTGACCAGCTTCTGCAGCCGCAGGGCGTTGCGCTCCACCACCTCGAGCTCCTGCGCCACCCGGGCGTCGGTCTCTGCCACCGGGGAGGACCTCAGCTCCGCGACCGGGCCCATGATCAGCGTGAGCGGCGTCCGGAACTCGTGGCTGACGTTGCTGAAGAAGTCGGTCTTGGCGCGGTCGAGCTCGGCGAGGGCCTCGGCGCGGCGCCGCTCGGCGAGGTAGGCCTGGGCGTCGCTGACGGCGGTGGACACGTGCCCGGCGACGAGGTCGGCGAAGCCCCGGTAGTCGGCGTCGAAGGCCCGATAGGGGTTGACGCCCAGCACGAGGACGCCGGTGGGCACGTCGGCCGCCGCGGTGCTGATCGGCAGGACGACGGCCTGGTCGGGGCGGGCGTCACCGACCGGCGAGGGCAGGAGCGCCTCCCCGGCGCGCGCCCGCAGCCCCGCGACCACCTCGGCGGCGCCGCCGGCGGCCACCCGCTCGACGACCTCCCGGAGGGGGCCGCCCAGGAGCACCGCGGGGTCGGTCAGCCCGGCGGCCCCGGCCGGCTCGAGGGCGCCCTCGGCGGTGCGCAGGACGGCGAGGGCGACGGGCACCTCCGCGCGGTGCCGGGCGAGGACGTCGACGACGGCCCGGCAGGCGTCGGCCTCGCTGCCCACGGACGCGGTGGACAGCTCACCGAGGTCGTGCAGCGCGCGCAGGCGGCGGTCGGCGAGGACCCGCCGGGTGTTCTCGGTGACGACGCAGAGCATCCCCGCGGTGGCGCCGGAGTCGTCGTCGACCGGGCTGTAGGAGAAGGTGTGGTAGGTCTCCTCCGGGTACCCGCTGCGCTCGAGGAACAGCAGCAGGTCCTCGTCCCAGGTGGCGACGCCGCTGGTCAGGACCGACTCGATCCGCGGCCCGATGTCCTCCCAGATCTCCGACCACATCTCGCGCGCCGGCCGGCCCAGCGCCCACGGGTGCTTGTCCTGCAGGGTGTCCCGCTGGTAGGCGTCGTTGTAGAAGGCGGTCAGCTCGGGGCCGTAGGCGGCCCACATGGAGAACCGCGACGTCAGCACGATCCGGACCAGGTTGCGCAGCGCCGCGGGCCACTCCTCCGGCGGGCCGACGGGCGTGGCCGACCAGTCCCGGGCGGCCATCTCCCGGCCCACCTCCCCACCCCCGGAGAAGAGGGAGCCGAGCGCGTCCCGTGTCACCGCGCCACCACGTCCGGCAGCCTAGGCGCTGGAGGGGGACACTGCTCCGCTCCGCCCGGCCAGGCCGTCGAGGGTCACCCGGTCGAGTCCGGTGGCCGCGGCCACCTCGGCGTCGTCGAGGGCGCCGCAGTCCAGTCCCCGCAGCACCACACCGGCGAGGGCGCGCGCGGTGGCCGGCTCGTCGAGCACCCCGGCGTCGGCCCGCTCGACGTAGGCCGACAGCCGCCCGGCCGCGGCCGGCAGCGCGCCGCGGAAGAAGGCGTACGTGGCCAGGTACCGGGTGACCAGCTGCGCGGGGTGCAGGTCCCAGCCCTGGTACAGGCCGCGCTCCAGCGCCCGGCGGACCAGGCCGGCGTGCACCCGCCAGCCGGCGTGCACCTGCTCGCGGGAGCCGACGGGGAGCACGTTGGTGGAGCCGTCGACCGCCCGGGCGCCGGTGCCGGCGACGGCGACCTGCATGAGCTGCTTGGCGAGGTCGAGCGCCGGGTGGTCGGAGGACTGGTGGGCCGCCGCGATGCCCAGCGCGGCGCTGTAGTCGTAGGTGCCGTGGTGCAGACCGGTCAGCCGCGGGCCGGCCGCGTGCACCATCCGCGCCAGGGTCACCGCGCCGTCGTCGCCGAGGACCGCCTGCGGGGTCTCCACCTGCAGCTCGAGGTCGAGCGCGACGCCGTGCGCGGCCTCCAGGGCGTCGAGGACGGGCAGGAAGGCGCGCACCTGCTCGACGGCGGTGACCTTGGGGAGGGTGACCGTGGCCTTTGTAGCGCTAGTGGCACCCAGGAAGAGGTCGAGGGAGCGCACGCCGCGGCGGCGGGTCGGTCCCTCCAGCGACTTCGCCCGGATCCCGACCGACGGCGGCGCGGTGCCGGCGGCGCGGTCGGCGGCCACCGCCTCGGCCGCGCGCACGACGTCGCCGTCCTCGTCCTCCGGCCGGCCGCGGTAGCCGTCCTCGGCGTCGACCCGCAGGTCCTCGACCGGCTCGGCGGCGAGCTTGACCCGCACCCGCGGCAGCACCTCCGCGAGCAGGCCGGCGTCGTACCCGAGGTCGGGCAGGCCGTGCTCGTCGAGGGCGGCCAGCGCCGCGGCGCCCCAGCCGGCGGCCAGGCCGGGGACGACGGCGTCGGCGGGCACGTAGCAGGTGTGCACCGGCTGCCGGCCGGGCCGCTCCCCGGGGTAGGCGGCCGCCCGCGCGGTGTCGACGGGGGCGAGGCGGCGGTCGAGCTCGGCGTAGACGGCGTCGTCCAGCACTAGTCCACCAGCTGGTAGGCGGGCAGGGTCAGGAAGTCGGGGAAGTCGTCGGCCAGCGCCACCTGCTCGAACAGCCGCCGGGCCTCGTCCAGGCGGGGCAGCTCACCGATGCCGGCGACCTCCTCGGCCACGACCCGGCGCACCAGCTCCTCCGTCACCGTCTCCCCGGTGTCGAGCTCCACGCCGGCGTGCACCCACTGCCACACCTGCGAGCGGCTGATCTCGGCGGTGGCGGCGTCCTCCATCAGCCCGTGGATGCCGACCGCGCCGTTGCCGCCCAGCCACGCCGCCAGGTAGCGGATCGCGATCTCGACGTTGGCCCGGAGGCCGGTCATCGTGCGGCCACCCGGGACGCCGGCGACGTCGAGCAGCCGGGCCGCGGTCACCGACACCTCGGGGCGCTGCCGGTCGAGCTGGTTGGGCCGGTCGCCCAGCACGGCGTCGAAGGCCTCCCGGCAGATCGGCACCAGGTCGGGGTGGGCCACCCAGGAGCCGTCGAAGCCGTCACCGGCCTCGCGGGTCTTGTCCTCCCGGACCTTCGCCAGCGCCCGCTCGTTGGCCTCGGGGTCCTTCCGGCTCGGGATGGCCGCGGCCATGCCGCCGATGGCCATCGCGCCGCGGCGGTGGCAGACGGCGACCAGCTGGTCGGTGTAGGCCCGCATCATCGGCGCGGTCATCGTCACCGCGGCGCGGTCGGGCAGCACGAAGTCCGGGCCGGCCTCGCGGAAGACCTTGATCACGCTGAACAGGTAGTCCCAGCGGCCGGCGTTCAGGCCGGTGGCGTGGCTGCCCAGCGCGTGCAGCATCTCCTCCATCTCGAACGCCGCCGGGATGGTCTCGATGAGCATGGTGGCGCGGATCGACCCCTCGGGGATCCCGAGCACCTGCTCGGCGTGGTCGAACACCAGCTTCCACAGCCCGGCCTCGAGCCGGCCCTCCAGCTTCGGGAGGTAGAGGTACGGCCCGCTGCCGCGGGACAACTGGTCGGCGGCGTTGTGGAACAGGTACAGCCCGGCGTCGACCAGCGCCCCCACCGCGGGCTCGCCGTCGACGAGCAGGTGCCGCTCGGGCAGGTGCCAGCCGCGCGGGCGCGGCACGATCGTGGGCAGCTCGCCGTCCTCGCGCAGCCGGTACTCCCGCCCCTCGGGGCTGGTGAACGCGAGCTGCCGGCGGACGGCGTCGCGCAGCACCACCTGCCCGGTGACGACGTTGCGCCAGTGCGGGGTGTTGGCGTCCTCCAGGTCGGCCAGCCAGACGTCGGCACCACAGTTGAGCGCGTTGACCGCCATCTTCGGCTCGGTCGGACCGGTGATCTCGACCCGGCGGTCGACCAGGCCCGGCGGCGGCGGGGGCACCTGCCAGTCGCCCTCGCGGACGTCGGCGGTGTCCGGGCGGAAGTCCAGCCACCGGGCGGCGGCGATCTCGGCGCGGCGGGTGGCGCGGGCGGCGAGCAGGGCGTCGCGCTGCGGGCCGAACCGGCGCTGCAGGTCGGCGACGAACTCCAGCGCCTCGGGGGTCAGCACCTCCCCGGCCCGCTCGACGTCGGGGCCCTCCACGCGCACGTCGCTCATCCGCTGCACCCTCTTCTCGGCCGGCCGGGCTGCCATCCTGTCACCGTGTCCCGCCTCGACGAGTTCAACAGCGAGCCCGCCGACGCCGCCGTCGAGCAGCTGCGCGGCTGCAACGCCGCCCCGCGCTTCGCCGCCGAGCTCGTCGCCGGCCGCCCGTTCCCCGACACCGACACCCTGGTCCGGCGGGCCGGGGAGGTGGCGCGGGCGCTGCCGTGGGACGAGGTCTCCCTGGCGCTGGCGACGCACCCCCGCATCGGCGACCGGGTGGAGGGCTCCTCGGCCGAGGCGGCGGCCTCCCGCCGGGAGCAGGGCTCGATGGGCGGGGCCGACGACGACACCCGCGCCGCGATCGTCGAGGGCAACCGCGCCTACGAGGAGCGCTTCGGGCACGTCTACCTGATCCGGGCGGCGGGCCGCTCCCCGGAGGAGATGCTCGCCGAGCTGCGCCGCCGCCTGGACAACGACGCCGACGCCGAGCGCGCCGAGGTGGTCGAGCAGCTGGCGCAGATCACCGAGCTGCGGGTGCGCGGGCTGGTGGAGGCGTGAGCGTGTCGACGCACGTCCTCGACGCCGTCGCCGGGCGGCCGGCGGCCGGGATCGCCGTCCAGCTGCACGCGGGCGACGAGCTGCTCGCCGTGGGCATCACCGACGACGACGGCCGCTGCCGGCTGACCGAGGAGGCGACCGTCGCCGGCCCGCACCGGCTGGTGTTCGCCACGGGCGCCTGGTTCGAGGTCCGCGGCGCGACGGCGTTCTGGCCGGAGGTGACGCTGACCTTCACCGTCACCGAGCCCGCCGCCCACCACCACGTGCCGCTGCTGCTCTCGCCGTTCGCGTACTCGACCTACCGGGGCTCCTGAGGTTCCACGTGCAACAGTGCGCGGCATGGCGATCGTCCTGGGCCCGAACCAGTACGGGAAGGCGGAGGTCCGCGTCGTCGCGGTCGACCGCCGCTCCCCCCGGCACGAGCTGGTCGACCTCAACGTCAGCACCGCCCTGCGCGGCGACTTCGCCGCGGCGCACACCACCGGCGACAACGCGCACGTCCTGACCACCGACGCGCAGAAGAACACCGTGTTCGCCTTCGCCCGCGACGGCGTCGGCTCGCCGGAGGCGTTCGGCCTGCGGCTGGCCCGCCACCTCGCCGGCTCCTACGACTGGATCACCGGCGCGCGGGTGGCGGTGGACTCCTACGGCTGGGAGCGGATCGCCGTGGGCGGGCAGCCGCACGACCACGCCTTCCGGCGGCCGGGCGGGGAGGTGCGGACGGCGGTGGTGACCGCGGACGGCGACGACGTCCACGTGCTCGCGGGCCTGACCGACCTCGTCGTCCTCAAGACCACCGGCTCGGAGTTCTGGGGTTTCCCGCGTGACCGCTACACGACGCTGGCCGAGACCCGCGACCGGATCCTGGCCACCGCGGTGACCGCCCGCTGGCGGTACACGTCGGCGGAGCTCGACTGGGACGCTCTGTTCGCGGGCGTCCGGACCACCCTGCTGGAGACCTTCGCCGCCACCCACTCGCTGGCCCTGCAGCAGACGCTGTACCGCATGGGCGAGGTGGTGCTCGAGGCGTTCCCCGAGGTGGCCGAGGTGCGCATGTCGATGCCCAACCGGCACCACTTCCTGCAGGACCTGTCCGCCTACGGCCTGGACAACACCCCCGGCCCCGACCCGGTCGTCTACCACGCCGACGACCGGCCCTACGGCCTCATCGAGGGGTCCGTGCTGCGCGACGACGTCCCGCCGGCCGACGTCGCGTGGTCGGGGACGCCCGGCTTCTGCTGACGCCCGGCCGGAGGGGACCCGCGGAGCCCGTCGCCGGCGACGGGGTACGAGCAGCGGGTCGCGCCCGGCCGGGATCGAGATGCGGGTCGTCGCCGCCCGCCGCGGCGTGTCGTCGCGTGTCGGCGGCAACGACCCGACGGTCGACGGGACACCGCCCTTCCGCCAGGTCGGTGGACCGGCTGCAGCGGAAGGGGGCGCCGGTCAGCGGCGGGTCGACACCGTGACGGTGAACCGGCGGTCGGCGGCGGCCACCCGGGTCGGGCCGACCAGGCGCCGCAGCGCCGCCCGGTGCGGCAGCCGGTTGTTCCACACCGCCCAGAGCTCCCCGCCCGGGCGCAGCACCCGCGCCGCGGCGGCGAAGAGCCGGTCGGCCGCGGCGGTGACCACGGCGGTCCCGAGGTGGAAGGGCGGGTTGCAGACGACGAGGTCGGCGCTGCCGTCGGGCAGGTCACCGGCGGCGTCGTCGCGGGTGACCCGGACCCGGCCGAGCCCCGCCCGCTCCAGCGTCGCCCGCGCCGAGGCGACGGCGGCGGCCGACTGGTCGGTGGCGGTGACGGCCAGCGCCGGCCGGGACCGGGCGAGGACCGCGGCCAGCACCCCCGTGCCGCAGCCGAGGTCGACCGCGGTCCGCGCGTCGGGGGCGGCGCCGGCGAGGGCGGTGAGCAGCAGCCGGGTGCCGTCGTCGACGCGGGTGCCGGCGAAGGCGGCGCCGTGCGCGCAGACGTCGAGGTCGAGGGCGTCGTCGTGCCGGCAGCGGGGGAAGGTGGGCCGGGTCCCGGGACGCGGGCCGCGGGCGACGAGCACGCGGGACTTCTGCCGGGCCAGCGTCGCCGAGACGTCGGAGAACCCGGCGCGCAGCACGTCGTTCATGCCGAGCGTCATGTGCTTGACCCGCCCGCCGACCAGCACGACGACCCCGGGCGCGGCCGCGGCGGCGGCCAGCTCGGTGAGCTCGCGCAGCGCGTCGAGTGCCCGGGGCGCCTTGGCCAGCACCAGGGTCGCGCCGTCGAGGAGCTCCGCCGTCAGCGGCAGTGACCGGTAGGCGCCGGCCAGGCCGGTGCGCGCGGCGTTGGCGGCCAGGGCCCGCTCGGCGACCAGCAGGTCCTGGGACACCCGGACGTCGGTGGCGCCGGCCGTGAGGGCACCGAGGGTCAGCGCGCCGTACGCGTCGTCGACGACCACCACCCGCCCGGGCCCGGCCAGCGCCTCGCCCGCGGTGTCGAGCAGCAGCCGGTCGGTGGCGTCGACGGCGACCAGGTCGGGCGCCTCGACGTCGGGCTCGCGCCGCAGCCGGGCCAGGACCGCTGCGACCTCGCCGGGCCCGACCGTCGTCACCGCCGCGGCGTGGCCGCGACGAAGGCGGCCACCACCCGGCCGAGCTCGGGGCCGACGTCCTCCTGCAGGAAGTGCCCGCCGCCGGGCAGCGTGGTGTGCGGCATCCCCCGCGCGCCGGGCACGACCTGCTGGAACACCCGGTCGGCTCCGGCGGTGATCGGGTCGGAGTCGGAGAACGCGGTGAGGAAGGGCCGGTCCCAGCGGGCGAGGACCTCCCAGGCGGCCCGGTTGGCGGGCGCCGCGGGGTCGTCGGGCGTCGTCGGCACCAGGCTCGGGAACACCCGGGCGCCGGCCTTGGACGCCTCGTCGGGGAACGGCGCGTCGTAGGCGGCGACGACCTCGGGCGGCAGGTCGGTGACCGTGCCGTTGACGACGACGCGGCCGACCTCGAACTCCTCCGCCGTCGCGGCGAACCGCTGCCAGGCGAGGAACGCCTCGCTCATCGGGGTGTCCCCGGTGGGCAGGCCGGTGTTGGCGACGACGACCCGGGCGAACCGGTCGGGGTGCTCGGCCACCAGCCGCAGCCCGACCAGCCCGCCCCAGTCCTGCCCGACGAGGGTGACGTCGACCAGGCCGAGGCCCTCGAAGAGCGTCCGGCGCATCCACTCGACGTGCGCGGCGTAGGAGTAGGCGGCCGGGTCGGTGGGCTTGTCGGAGCGGCCGAAGCCGACCAGGTCGGGCGCGACGACGCGCAGCCCCGCGGCGGTCAGCTCGGCGATCACGTGCCGCCAGAGGAACGACCACGACGGCTCGCCGTGCAGCAGCACCACGACCTCGCCGTCGGCCGGCCCGACGTCGACCACCGCGACCCGCAGCATCGTGCCGTCGCCGCCGTCGAAGGTGACGTAGGTGGGCGGGTACGGGAACCCGGGCAGCGCGGCGAACCGCTCGTCGGGCGTGCGGACGACGTCCATGTGGCCCCTCCAGGCATAGGAAGCTCTGCGCACGTCCAGCGGCGCGATACGTGCGTAGAGCTTCCTATGCCCTGCGGGTCCCCGTGCGGGACACGGCAGGATCGCGGTGCACCCGACCTCCGACGACCCAGGGAGCCCACCGTGCCGATCCCCGCCCGCGAGTGGCACCTGGCCGCCCGTCCCCACGGCGAGCCCACCCCCGAGGACTTCCGGCTGGTCGAGGTCGAGCACCCCGACCCCGCCGAGGGGCAGGTGGTGGTGCGCATGGTCGCCATGTCCGTCGACCCCTACATGCGCGGCCGGATGCGCCTGGGGCCCTCCTACGCCGCGCCGTGGGAGGTCGGCGAGGTGATGCGGGGCGGTGCGGTCGGCGTCGTCGTCGGGTCCCGCTCCCCCGACGTCCCCGAGGGAGCGCTGGTGCTCACCGACGCCGCCTGGCGCGACGTCGCCGTCCTCGACGCCCGGCACGTCCGGCAGCTCCCCGCCACCGAGGACCTCCCGCTCACCTACTCGCTGGGCATCCTGGGGATGCCCGGGCTGACCGCGTACTCCGGACTGTTCCGGGTGGCCGCGTTCCGCGAGGGCGACGCCGTGTTCGTCTCCGGTGCGGCCGGGGCGGTGGGCAGCGCGGTCGGCCAGTTCGCGCGGCTGCGCGGCGCCTCGGCGGTGGTGGGCAGCGCCGGCAGCCCGGACAAGGTGGCCTGGCTGCGCGAGATCGGCTTCACCGCCGCCTTCGACTACCACGACGGGCGCGTGCGCGACCTGCTCGGGCAGGCCGCGCCCGACGGCATCGACGTCTTCTTCGACAACGTCGGCGGTGAGCACCTCGACGCCGCGCTGGGCGCGCTGCACGTGCACGGCCGGGCGGTGATCTGCGGCGCGATCTCGAACTACAACGCCACCGAGACGGTGCTGGGACCGAAGAACTTCAGCTCGCTGATGATCGCCAAGCGGCTCGCGGTCACCGGCCTGCTGGTGAGCGACCACTCCGACCTGCACCGCGAGTTCACCGAGACGGTGTCCGGCTGGATCCGGTCGGGTGAGCTGGTGGTCCGGGAGACCGTGTACGAGGGCCTGGAGAGCGCCGTCCCCGCCTTCCTCGACCTCCTCAAGGGCGCGAACACCGGGAAGATGGTCGTCCGCCTGGCGCCCGACCCGGATTGAGGCGGGACGGCACCGGGAAGGGCGCAGGCATGTGGTTGCTCCTCACCCGACGCCTGCGCATCTGGCTGATCCTGACCGTGCTCGTGCCGCTGGCCACCGGGCTGCTGCGCCGGGTCGGCCGGGCGCTCGAGCGGCGCAACGGCCCGACCCGGGCCAGCCGCGCACTGCTGCAGGCCGGCGACCTCGGCGACCGGGCCCGCGCCCGGCTGCGCGGCGGCCGCCGTCGCTGACCGCGTGACCACCGCCGAACGGGTCCCGGCCCTCGACCACACCCCGGCGACCGCGCCCACCCGCGCGGTCGCCGTCTTCGCGCACGGCGGCACCGTGGCCAGCGTGGAGCCGCCGCGGGAGCGGGCGCTGTCGCTGGTGCGGATGCGGGCGATCCAGGAGGCCGTGTCGGCCGCCGCGGCCGGCCGCGGGGTGGAGAGCTACCTGGTCCGCTACCGGGTGGCCGGGTGGAACGGCGCCGCCGCCGACGCGCACGCCGACGTCCGCTGGGCGCTGGACCGGGTGCGCGAGCGGCACGGCGACGTCCCGGTCGTGCTGGTCGGGCACTCGATGGGCGGCCGCGCGGTGCTGCGCGCCGGCGACGACCCGTCGGTGACCGCCGTCTGCGGCCTGGCGCCGTGGACGCCGCCCGGCGAGCCGGTCGACCACCTGCGCGGGCGCACCGTCGTCCTCGCGCACGGCCGCGGCGACCGCTGGGTGCCCGCCCGGCTCTCGGCCGACTTCGCCGAGCGCGCCCACCGCGCCGGCGTGCGGATCGCCCGGTTCACCCTGCCCGGCGGTCACGGCATGCTGCGCCGTGTCGGCGCCTGGCACGGGCTGGTCCGCGACGTCGTCCTGGCCGGGTCGGGCCTCGTGCCGTGGCGCGCCGGCCTGGGGGACGCTCTGGGCGCCCCGGACGGGGAGGGGCTCGCCGTACCGCTGTGAGGCGACGCCCGGGAGGGAGCCCACGTGGAGGAGGTCCTCGCCGAGGTCGTCGGCGTCATGGTCACCGTCGTCGAGGCGTGCGGGGCCGTGGTCATCGTCGTCGGTGCGCTGTGGGCGTTCGCCCGCTTCCTGTGGGTGGGGCTGCGCCGCGGCGGGACCTCGGCCTTCGTGCCGATCCGGCTCACCCTCGGCCGCTTCCTCGCGCTGGGCCTGGAGTTCCAGCTCGCCAGCGACGTGCTGCGGACAGCGGTGGCACCGAGCTTCCGCGAGCTCGGCCAGCTCGCCGCCGTGGCCACGATCCGGACGGCGCTGAACTACTTCCTGTCGAAGGAGATCGCCGAGGAGCGGCGGCAGGTGGCCGAGGAGAGCGGCGCACCGGCACCGGACCCGGCGTCCGCCGAGCGCCGGGGACGGGCCGTGTGACCTCGCTCGGCCCCGTCCCCGGGCTGCTCGCCCTGGGCGTCGGCGGGCTGGCCCTGGTCGCCGGGGTGGTGGCCCTGGTGAGCACCCGGCAGCCGCGGCTCGCGCTGGCGGTGTTCCTGGACCTGCTGCTCGCGGCCGGTCTGCTCCGCCTGGCCGCCGAGCCGACGTGGACCGCGGTGGGCACCGCGGCGGCCGTCGTCGCGCTGCGCCGGGTGATCGGGGCGGGTCTGCGGGCCGGAGGCCGGGCGCTGTCCCCGCCGGTCCCCGGCCCGGGGCCCGGCGGGCACCAGGGTCAGGAGAACAGCGCGCTGTAGCCGTTGAGCGCCGGCTGGCCGCCCAGGTGGGCGTAGAGCACGGTCGACGACGGGTCGATCTCCCGGCGGCCGACCAGGTCGATCGTCGCGGCCATCGACTTCCCCTCGTACACCGGGTCGGTGACCATCCCCTCGGTGCGGGCGGCGGTCTCCATCGCGCGGATCGTGGTCGCGTCGGGGATGCCGTAGACCCCGGCGTGGTAGCGCTCGTCGAGCTCGACGTCGTCGAGGGTGAGCTCGCGCCGCACGCCGATGGCCCGCGCGGTCCGCTGGGCGATGCGCAGCACCTGGTCGCGGGTCTCGGCGGGCTTGGCGGAGGCGTCGACGCCGAGCACCCGCCGCGGCCGGCCGCCCTGCTCCTCGAGCAGCGCGAACCCGGCGACCATCCCGGCCTGCGTCGAGCCGGTCACCGAGCAGACGACGACGGTGTCGAAGAAGACGCCCAGCTCGGCCTCCTGCTGCGCCACCTCCAGCGCCCAGTTGGCGAACCCGTGCCCGCCGAGCGGGTGGTCGCTGGCCCCGGCCGGGATGGCGTAGGGCTTCCCGCCGCGCGCCTCGATCTCGGCCAGCGCGGCCTCCCAGCTCTCCTTGAACCCGATGCCGAAGCCGGCCTTGACCAGCCGCACGTCGGCGCCGGCCAGCCGGCTGACCAGGATGTTGCCGACCTTGTCGTAGACGGCGTCGGGCCAGTCGACCCAGCTCTCCTGCACCAGCACGCACGACAGGCCCACCGCCGCGGCAACCCCGGCCACCTGGCGGGTGTGGTTGCTCTGCACGCCGCCGATGGAGACGAGCGTGTCGCAGCCCTGCGCGAGCGCATCGGCGACCAGGTACTCGAGCTTGCGGGTCTTGTTGCCGCCGTAGGCGATGCCGGAGTTGCAGTCCTCCCGCTTGGCCCAGACCTCCGCGCCGCCGAGGGACGCGGTGAGCCGGTCCAGCCGGTGCACCGGCGAGGGACCGAACAGCAGCGGGTGGCGGGGGAAGTCAGCCAGGGTCGACATCGGTGTCCTCCAGCTCGGACAGCAGCGCGGTCCAGATCTCGGTGGTGGTGGCGACGGCGGCGTCGACGTCCCGGGCCGCGCAGGCGGCGATCAGGCGGTCGTGCAGGACGACGGACTCCCGCCCGTGCGCCGCGGCGAACCGCGCCCGCTCCAGCCGGCGGACCGCGGGGGTGAAGCGCTCGACGGTCGCGGTCAGCGCGGTGTTGCCCGCGCGCGCGAGCAGGACGGCGTGCAGGTCGTCGTCGGCGCCCAGCGCGGCGTCGACGTCGCCATCGCGGACCGCCGCGGCGAACCGCTCGTTGGCCGCGCGCATCGCCGCGACGTCGTCGTCGGTCACCCGGCCGGTGGCCTCGCGGGCGGCCAGCTCGTGCATCGCCCGAACGACGACGGCGGCGTCGTGCACCTGCCGGGGGCGCAGCGGCGTGACCCGGGTGTGGCTCTGCGGCTTGGCCTCGACCAGCCCCTCGTCGACCAGCCGGGCCAGCGCGGCGCGCACCGGGGCGACCGAGAGACCCAGCCGGGCAGCGAGGTCGGCGTCCTTGACGACGGTGCCGGGCGCGAGCTCGCCGGTGACGATCGCCGTCCGGATGCGGGCCAGCGCCTCGTCGCGCAGGAGCACCCGGCCGACGGGGACGAGCGGCGCGGCCACGACTGACATCTCAGATGTCAGAGGCCCTCCCGTCAAGTGCCTTTGTCCCGACAAAGGCACTTCTCGTGCGACAGCTGGCAGCCGGGAGCCTCGTCCGGCCCGCGCGGGGCCCGCACGATCACCGCCATGGACTGGAGCACGGACCCCGCCGATGCCGCCGCGCACTTCGCCCGCCGGCTCGCCGTCGAGACCGACGTCAGCGACGTCCACGCCGCCCTGCAGTCCGGCGCCCCCGGCTTCGTGCTCCTCGACAGCCGCAGCCAGGAGGCGTGGGACCAGGGCCACGTGCCCGGCGCGCGGCACCTGCCCGGCCGCGAGATCGCCGCCCGCGCGATGGCCGAGCTGGACCGGTCGGTGCCGGTGGTCACCTACTGCTGGGGTCCGGGCTGCAACGGCGCCACCCGCGCCGCCCTGGCACTGGCGCTGCTCGGCTACCGGGTGCGGGAGATGCTCGGCGGCTTCGAGTACTGGGCGCGCGAGGGGCTGCCGGTGGCCACCGCCGTCGGCCTGACCCGCGCCGACGTCGACCCGCTGACGGCGCCCCGGGCGGTCAGCTGCGGGTGCTGAGGTCGGGGACGTCGTCGTCGGAGAGCCGGGCCCACAGCAGCTCGTCGCGCTTGACGCCGTCGGCGTAGCGGTACGAACGGCGCAGCCGGCCCTCGAAGGTGAACCCGGCCTTCTCGGCCACCCGGCCGGAGGCGGGGTTCTCCACGGCGTGCACCAGCTCCACCCGGTCGACCGGCAGGGCGGCGAAGCCCCAGCGGACGGCGGCGTCGACGGCGCGCGCGGCCACCCCGCGGCCCCGGGCGGCGGGCACCGTCCAGTAGCCGACCTCGGCGTCGCCCTGCTCGCGGTCGATGGCGTGCAGGGCGACCGAGCCGGCCAGCTCCCCCGTCGCGGCGTCGACGACGGCCCAGGCGGCCATCGTCTCGCTGCGGCCGGCCCGGCGGTCCACCCAGAACTCGGCGTCCTCCAGCGTGCAGACCCGCCCCGGGTTGCTCCAGGTGTCGGTGGCCCGGTCGGTCAGCGCGGCCCGGACGGCCGGGGCGTCGCCGGGCCGCCACGGGCGCAGCAGGAGCGGGCCGGCGGAGATCTCGGGGAGGGCGTCGGGCACGACGGGCATCGTGCCCGACGCACCGCTCACTCCTGGGGAGCGGACCCGGGCTCGGCCATCTTCCGGTTCAGCTTCGCGGCCACGTTGCCCGGCGTCACCGCCGACAGCCGGCCCATCGCCTTGCTGGCCAGCGACCCGGCGAAGACCGACGCCTCGCCCTGCACCAGCCCCTCGTAGCCCTGGCGCGCCACCTGGGCCGGGTCGTCCTTGGAGTCGGAGGCGCCGAGCCGGGTGTCGGTGAGGTCGCCGCGGTCGAAGAACTCGGTCTCGGTGGGCCCGGGCAGCAGCGCGGTGACGCTGACGCCGCGGTCGGAGAGCTCCTCGCGCAGCGCCAGGGCCAGGTGCTGGACGAAGGCCTTCGTCGCGCCGTACACGGCCTGGAACGGCTGTGGCGCCTGCGAGGCCACCGACGAGGTGAACAGGATCCGACCCTGCCCACGGGCGGCCATGTCCTGCGCGACGCGCTTGGCGACGTGCACCGTCGAGGCGCAGTTGAGCGCCACCATGGCCAGCTCGGCGTCGAGGTCGGTGTCGACGAACGCGCCGCCGACGCCCACGCCGGCGTTGATCGCCGCGGCGTCCAGCGGGCGGCCGGCGCCGCGGACGGCGGCCACCAGCAGCTCGCGGTCGTCGTGGCGGGTGAGGTCCCCGCGCACCGGCGAGACCGCGGCGCCCATCCCCCGCAGCGTCTCGGCGGCGGCGTCGAGCTCGTCGTCCTCGGCGGCGACCACCAGGTCGTAGCCGTGCTCGGCGAACTGCTTGGCCAGCTCCAGGCCGATGCCGCTGGAGGCTCCGGTGACGAGGGCGAGGGGGCGGTCGGTGGGGACGGTCACGGGGTCTCCCGGAGGTCGCGGGTGCGGTCCCCGGTGCATGCCCCGTCGCCCGCGGGCCGACGCCTCAGGCCGGGACGGAGACGCCGATCCCGCCGCGGGTCCGTGCGCCGTAGCGGGCGATCTCGGCGTCGAGGTCCAGCCGCCGGGTGCTCATGGCCTGCGCGCGGACGTCGTCGGTGACGAGGTCGGCCGGCAGCAGCCAGGAGACCTCGAACTCCAGGCCGTCGGGGTCCTGCGCGTACAGGGCCTTGGTGGTGGCGTGGTCGGAGGCGCCGACCAGCGCGCCGGCCTCGGTCAGCGCGTCACGGACCCGCGCCAGCTCGGCGAGGGTGTCGACCTCCCAGGCCAGGTGGTAGAGGCCGACGGTGCCCCGGCCGGCCTCCGAGGGGGCCGCGCCCGGGCCGGCGGCGAACAGGCCCAGGTCGTGGTCGTTGGTCGAGCCCTCGGCCTGCAGGAACACCGCCCGGCCGGGGATCTCGGCCTTCACCCGGAAGCCGAGGACGTCGCGGTAGAAGGCGGTGCTGCGGGCGACGTCGCGGACGTAGAGGACGGCGTGGTTGAGACGCTGGACCGGCATGACCTCAGTGTGCGCCGGTGTGGATGAACGTTCAAGTAGTTGCCCGGGGCCGGTCGGGTACCCGGTCCCCCATGCCCGCATCCGTCGTCGTCGAGGTCGACGACGTGCTGCGGCCGCTCCTGCCGGCGCGGGACCGGGCGGCCGGCCGGCGGGTGCTGGCCGCCGACCCCGACGCGACCGCCGGCCACCTGGTCCAGGCCGCTGGCGTCCCGCTCACCGAGGTCGGCGAGCTGCTCGTCGACGGCGACGCCGTCCCGCGGGCCGCGCGGCCGCCGCCCGGCGCGACCGTCGTGGTCCGTGCCGCCCCGCGGCCCCAGCCGGTGCCGCCGGGCGGGTTCCTGCTCGACGTCGGCCTGGCGCGCTGGCCCGGCGGATGCGGCTGCTCGGCCTGGACACCGCGTGGTCGCCCGAGGCCCGCGCGCCCGATGCCGACGACGCCGAGCTGGTCGCCGCCGCCGTCGCCGGGGACCGGGTGCTGCTCACCCAGGACCGCGGCCTGCTCATGCGCCGCGCCCTGCCGGCCGGGGCCTGGGTGCGCGGCGCGACGCCGGACGAGCAGCTCGACGACGTCCTCGACCGCTTCCGCCCGCCGCTGGCCCCGCTCACCCGCTGCCCGGCCTGCAACGGCGTGCCGGTGCCCGTGCCGCTGGCCGAGGTCGCCGCCCGGCTCGAGCCCGGCACCCGGCGCACCGCGACGGACTTCTCCCGCTGCCCGGGGTGCGGGCGGGTCTACTGGCGCGGCGCGCACGCCCGGCGGATCGACGCGCTGGTGGCCCGCGCGCGCCGCCTCACCGGCAGCCGACAGCGGGACGACGGCCCGTAGGGGCCACGGGTCGGCCCCGCCGTGTCAGCCGGGCCGGGCAGGACGAGGGCGTCCACCCAGCCGACGGAGGGAACCCCATGCCCGAGTACGTGCTCCCCGACCTGCCCTACGACTACGGGGCACTGGAGCCGCACATCTCCGGCGAGATCATGCAACTGCACCACGACAAGCACCACCAGACCTACGTGACCGGGGCGAACACCGCCCTGGAGAAGCTCGCCGAGGCGCGTGAGAACGACGGGCTGGGAACGGCCAACCTGCACGAGAAGAACCTGGCGTTCAACCTGGCCGGGCACGTCAACCACTCGGTGTTCTGGCCGAACCTGAGCCCCGACGGCGGCGAGCGACCCGACGGCGAGCTCGCCGCGGCGATCGACGAGCACTTCGGCTCCTTCGAGGGGTTCCGGGCGCACTTCGCCGCCGTCGCCAACGGGGTGCAGGGCTCGGGCTGGTCGATCCTGGCGTGGGACCCCGTGGGCCAGAAGCTGCTGATCTGCCAGCTCTACGACCACCAGGGCAACCTCGCCGTCGGCCTGGTGCCGCTGCTGCTGCTCGACATGTGGGAGCACGCCTTCTACCTGCAGTACCGCAACGTGAAGGCCGACTACGTGACGGCGTGGTGGAACGTCGTCAACTGGGCCGACGTGACCACTCGCTTCACCGCGGCGCGCACCGCCACGGCCGGGCTCATCGTCCCGGCGGCCTGAGCGACCCCGGGGCCGCGGGACCGCCCGCGGCCCCGGCCGGCTCAGGCCAGCCTCACCTCGGCCCGCCCGGGCCACACCCTGGCCCCACCGTGTCACCCCCGGCGGGCAGGACCACCGACGACCACACCCCACCCCGCACCGCCCGTCCCCTGCGAGGCCCGCCGTGTACCTGTCGAAGACCGAGGCCGCCGTCCTGCCGACGACGCTGGTCGGCACCCCGAGGACGCCACCGCCGCCGGCGACCGGCCGACGCCGGCTGTGGCCGCTGCTGGGCCCGGCGTTCGTCGCCGCCGTCGCCTACGTCGACCCCGGCAACTTCGCCACCAACTTCTCCGGCGGCGCCTCGTTCGGCTACACGCTGCTGTGGGTGATCGTCGCGGCCAACCTCATGGCGATGCTCATCCAGACGCTGACCGCCAAGCTGGGCCTCGCGACCGGGCGCGACCTGGCCACCAACTGTCGCGAGCAGCTGCCCCGGCCGGTCACCTGGGGGCTGTGGGTGCAGGCCGAGGCGGTCGCCATCGCCACCGACCTGGCCGAGATCGTCGGCGGAGCGGTCGCGCTGTACCTGCTGTTCGGGGTGCCGCTGCCGGTCGGCGGGGTCATCACCGCCGTCGTCGCCTTCGCGCTGCTGGCCGCCCAGTCCCGCGGGCACCGGCCCTTCGAGCGGGTGATCACCGGGCTGCTGCTGGTCATCGGCCTGGGCTTCGGTTACACGCTGGTCGGTTCGGGCGTCGACGTCGGCGGGCTGGCCGGCGGGCTGGTGCCCTCCTTCGCCGGTCCCGACAGCCTGGTGCTGGCCGCCGGCATCCTCGGCGCCACGGTGATGCCGCACGTGATCTACGTGCACTCCGCGCTGACGCCGGGGCGCTACGGCGACGTCGTCACCGCCGGCCGCACCCACGAGGGACGGCGCCGGCTGCTGCGCGCGCAGCGGATCGACGTGCTGCTGGCCATGGGCCTGGCCGGGCTGGTCAACGCCTCGATGCTGGTCATCGCCGCGCAGCTGTTCACCGGCGACGAGGGCCAGGCCGCCTCGCTCGAGGGCGTGCACGCCGGCCTCGGCGAGCAGCTGGGCGCCGGCGCCTCGCTCGCCTTCGCCCTGGCGCTGCTGGCCTCGGGCTTCGCCTCCTCCTCGGTCGGCACCCACGCCGGGCAGGTCGTCATGGCCGGGTTCCTCAAGCGGCACGTGCCCGTGATGACGCGGCGGCTGATCACCCTCGCCCCGGCGCTGCTGGTGCTCGTCCTCGGCGGTGACCCGACGACGGCACTGGTCTGGTCGCAGGTCGTGCTCAGCTTCGGCATCCCGTTCGCGCTGGTGCCGCTGCTGTGGCTGACCAGCCGCCGCGACCTCATGGGCGGGTGGGTCAACCGGCGGGTGACCACGGTGGCCGGGTCGGTGGTGGCCGCCCTGATCATCGGCCTCAACGCCCACCTGCTGCTGGGCTTCGTGCTCGGCTAGCCGCGCCACGCCCTCCCGCCTCGGGGGGGCCGGGGTGCCCGTCGGCCTGCGGTGGCCGCAGCGTGCACCCGGCGGCCTCTACGTGATCACCAGGGACCCTGCCCAGCGGACCCGCTCCAACCG